>NZ_CADCJB010000010.1:0-50383 GCF_902801725.1 uncultured Methanobrevibacter sp.
ATTAATATAAATAGCTCCACCTTCATCTTTTGCAGTGTTGTGGTCGAAACCAGACCCGATAATGCTTGTATATTTACCTTCCACATAAATGGCTCCTCCCTGGGAACCGTCACTGTTTACAGTACAGTCTGTGAAATTGGATCCTCTAATTGTGGTATTTGTACCGTTGATGTAGATGGAACCTCCATAACGGTTGGATCTTGAATGTTCGAATATTGAATCTGTGATATTGGTAGCCATACCCTTAATATAGATAGCTCCACCGCGAGCCTCATAGTTATTGTCAGCGTGAGTATTCGTGAAGTTGGATTTTTCGATTGATGTGAAGTTTCCGTTAACCATTATCGCTCCACCACCATTATTTACTGAACCGAAAGCATAGGTACTGTCGAATGATGAATCTACAATTGTTGCATTTTCCCCGTGTACATAAATGGCTCCACCGGATAATGTGGCATTGGTATTTTTGAATGCACCGGATATTGTAGAGTTATGCCCATCTACAAAAATAGCTCCACCACAGGTTGCGTTGGAAGTGTCAAAAGTACAATTGTCAATTGTAGTTTCGTTACCAATGATCATAATTGCACCACCATAGTTTAATGCATAGTTATTGCTGAATTCAGTATCTGAGATAGTGATATTGTATCCAGTAATCAGCATTGCACCACCGTCAAGCTTGCTCATGTCAGATCCTTCGCTATAGGAAACATTATTGTAAGTGAATACAGATTTACTGATTGTAATATTTGAACCGATAAGGGAAACTGCCCCTCCTCTGGAAGTGGATGTGTTATAGCTTATACCATGGTTATCATGACATGTGATGTTTACGATAGTACCGTAGTCACCTTCCCAGTAGATTGCACCACCGTCGTCACCGACAACATTGCGTTCGAAAGTGGAATCAATTATCATACATTCATCACCTGCAACATATACTGCACCACCATCGGAGTTGGTGTAGTGGTCATAGAATCTTGAGTTCCTAATGGTAGCATTATAACCTTCAATGAAGATACCTGCACCATTACCATCATTACCAACAATATAATTGGATTTGAAAGTGGAATTTATGAGCTGACCGTTGATTGCACCTAAATACCAGTCGATTGCACCACCATCACCATTTGCAGAGTTGTTTTCAAACCATGAGTTCTTAACTATACCGTCACGGTTTCTTTCAAACTGAATAGCTCCACCACGACCATTAGCTGTGTTATTGATGAATGTACCGTTGTCTACAGTACCATATGAACCCATCCAACAGATAGCTCCCGCATTACCTCCTAAAGATGTTAAATAAGAGCTTCCAGTACGGTTATCATATGTTTGAGTACGTCTAGCATTATTATTAATGAAATTAGTGTCCTTTATTTCAAGATAGTTACCGTTGACATAAATGGCACCTGCAGACCTCAAAGCAGTGTTGTTGATAAAGTGAGAACTTTTTACGGTTGCATTTGATGCTCCGGTAGCCCAGAATATTGCACCACCATTCAATCTTGCCAGGTTTTCTGTGAAATCACAGTCAACGAATGTGACGTTGGTACAGTTTTCAGTTTCAGTACCAGTTAAATAGATTGAACCACCATTATATGAAGCGTTATTTCTATAGAATGTGGTATTTATAACAATACCATGTGAACCAAGCCATTTAATCGCTCCACCATCACCACCAATGATATTGTAACGATTTTCTGTTTCATTCGTATTTGGATTGACAGTTGTTGAGATGAGAGCCCCATTTCCTAAACCTACTGCCTTGTTATTTTCAAATATGGATGCGTTGATGATTCCATAGTGTCCCTCCCAGAATATAGCTCCACCATCATGGATTGCAGTGTTGTTGATAAATGAGACATTATACATAGTAGTGTTGGATGAACCTTCAGCATAGCTGATTGCACCACCGTCACGTGCAGCAGTGTTGTTGATGAATTTTGAGTCTTTGATTATTCCTAAAGTTGCACCTATATCAAATCCAATTGCACCACCATCACCTGTCAATTCCCTATTCAATCCGCTGCTGGTATCATTATCATTATTATAAGTGTTGTTTGCAGTACCTAATGCACGGTTGTTTTCAAAGATACATAATTCAAATGTTACATTGAAATTGTCCTGCAGGAAGACAACTCCACCACGACCGACTGCAGTACAGTTGGTGAATGTAACATTGTAGATATAAATATTGTTTCCTGTAAGCATGATTGCTCCACCGTCACCACCGGTTGTATTGGTATCCCAGTGGCTTGCATCCCATCCTGCGTATTTGACTTTGCCGTCCTTGCTTGCCTCAAGGTCTCCACCATGGGCATAGGTATCCTTGATTATGATGTTTCTGAATTCACCATAGTCCCCGTCGTAGTAGATTGCACCGGCAGAACGGGCGGCTTCGGTATGTGTAAAGTTACAGTCGATTACCATACCGTAGTTAGCACCGGCTAGCCAGTCAAGACCTCCACCGTTGGTACCTGAAGTACAGTTTTCGAATGTGCAGTTGAAGTAGTATACGTGATTTCCACCAGTCATGTATGCTCCACCACCACGACGAGCAGAATCTGAATCCAAGAAATTACAATGAGCTATTACACCATTGTCTCCAGTCCAGAGGATTGAACCTCCGTCACCACCGAAATACTGGTCAATAGCCCAATCAGTAGGTGAAGGTGAAACTTCGGTGGTCTCATCGAGTTTCAACCAGGAGTGGTGGTGGGCTTTATCATTATAGATGGACACATATAATTCGTATTTGACCTTTTGAGTTCCGTTATAAATCTCAAGAACATATAAGTAATCGTCAGTGTCTATGGAAGCCGGAGGCAATTCAGTAACATTAATCACCTGGTCTAAACTGGTTACGTTAACATGGTGAGAATCAATGGCGATTCCAACTGCCTTGTTTCCAGTGAAATTACAGTAGCTAACATTACCGCCGTCACCATCCCAGAAGAATGCTCCACCAGAACGGTAAGCAGTATTGTTGACAAATGAGGAGTTGTAAATAATTCCATTAGCTGACCCCCTTTCAAATGCAATCGCACCTCCGTCACGTGCAGCAGTGTTGTTGTCAAAGTAACAGTTAGCAATAGTACCGTTGAGTGAACCCCTGTAGAAGTCTATTGCTCCACCATTTACACCTGCAATGTTGTCTGTGAATTTGGAATCATCGATTGTAATGTTTTCACAGTTACCGTATTCTAAACTTCCCTGCAGGAACATTGCTCCACCATGCACCTTAGCAGTGTTTTTATCGAATGTGACATTTTGAATAGTACCGTTGTTACCTGTCCACATGATAGCTCCACCGTGACCACCATAAGTCATGTTTCCAAATGAGTTGTTTGCAAGTGCAATACCTAATGCAGAGTTGTTGACGAATTTGGAGTTGATTACAGTACCGTTCATTCCGAACCAGAAGATTGCACCACCAGAACGTTTAGCTGTGTTGTCTATGAATGTTACATTATTCACAATACCGTTGTGGGAACCTTTGTTCCAGTCGATAGCACCACCGTTTGTGCCTGCAGTATTGTTCTTGAAGTAGGAATGTTTGAATGTTGTATTGTCAGAGTCTTCTTCTTCACTGGCCTGGAGGAATATTGCTCCACCACGTTTTGCTGCGGTGTTATTTACTAAGTTACAGTATTCAAGATCTCCTAGTGCTCCGGACCACATTACAGCACCACCATCACCTCCAGAGGTGACAGGACCTACAACACTGGTTGCATTTACTTCACCCAATGCACGGTTATTATAGAATTTTGTGTATCTGATAGTACCATTGTGACCGTTCCAGAAGATTGCACCACCTGAACGTCTAGCTGTGTTGTTGATGAAAGTTGCTCTTTCAACAAGACCATCGTGTGCTCCGGCATGCCAGTCGATAGCACCACCGTTTGTGCCTGCAATATTACCTTCGAAGTAGACATTGGTGAAGGTAGTGTTTTCACAGTTACCATGAGTACAGTTTTGCAGGTATACTGCTCCACCTCTACCACCAAATGTATATGTATCATTGAATTTGGCCTCATTGCCTATGAATCTACAGTTGTCTACAGTACCATTAATACCAGACAATATGATAGCACCACCATCACCAATATTACCATGAGTATCAATAGTTAAACCTTTAGCAGTGTTACTAGTGAAGTTAGAGTCTAATATTTCACCATGGTGACCACTCCAGAATATAGCACCACCATTGGAACCAGCAGTATTTCTGGTAAATGTGGATCTAGATACTTTACCGTCATGAGCACCTTCATGCCAATCTATAGCACCACCATTAAGACCTGCAATGTTACTTTCAAATATACAATCGGTAAATGATGTATTTGTACAGTTATTATCAACACTACTTTGCAGGTATACGGCACCACCATTATGTAATGCATCATTATTGATGAAGTTAGTATATTCAACTTTACCTATAGAACCAGTCCAAAGAATAGCTCCACCATTACCACCAAATGTAGGATAGATTACAATGCCTTTATCATGTGCATCAACTGTACCTAAAGCATGATTGTCTGTGAAGTCACAATGACTTACAGTACCATTAGTACCATACCAATATACAGCACCACCACTACGGTATGCAGTATTGTTTGTGAAAGTTGAATAACTTAGCATACCATTAGTAGTACCACTTTGCCAATCGATAGCACCACCATTAAGGCCGGCAACATTGTTTTCAAATTTACTCTTGGTTACTGTTGTGTTGGTACAATTTTCAGTTGAGTTACCATGAACAAATATTGCTCCACCACGGTATTTTGCAAAGTTATCAATAAAGTTACAGTTATCCTTGACGATACCATGACTACCTACCCATAGCACAGCACCGCCGTCTCCACCACCAGTAACGCCATTGATTTCATTGATGACTTCACCAGTAGCCTTATTGTCTGTGAAGTTGGAAGCGGAAATTGTACCATAATGTCCACTCCAGTGTATAGCACCACCGGAACGTTTGGCAGTGTTGTTGGTGAAAGTTGATTTAATCACTTTACCGTTTTCAGATCCGGCAAGCCAGTCGATAGCACCACCATTTAATCCAGCGACATTGCCATTAAATTCACAGTTTTCAATAGTACTGCTTGTACTATGATCCATATATACAGCACCACCATGACCTACAGCAGTGTTGTTGATGAATTTACAATCTATTAATGTTAATACTCCACTTGAACTTATAGACCCTCCGTTTCCTAGAGCATTACCATTGATAAATGTAATTCCTTTTATTGTTACAGTAGCTCCGCTAGCAATATTAAATACCCTGGCCTGATTTTTAGCATCAATAGTTACTTTTCCTTCACCGTCAACTGTAAGATCAGAACTTATAGTTATTCCGTTGGATAATCCAGAGTCAGTGCTACTGTATGTATAGTTTCTTACTAATTTTCCGCTAGATATATCATCCTGCAAGTCTGAAAATGTTCCTGCTTCTTCACTTCCTGCCTGCAGCTGATTATCTAAATTAGGAAGTGAATATGCAGAGACATCACCATCTGCTGTTAAAACAACAGAATCTGTTGAGTTTCCATCACCTGTTGCCGCAACGGCTTGAAGTGAGAAAAGACAACACATTATTAAAAATATAATTAATATCTCTTTTCTTGACATAATACACCCCCTCCATCTTATAACACATGTTAAATAATAAAACATGGTATGGAGAGTCTATAGTAATTACTATTTTAATATTACCTAATATATAATATTATTCATTTAGCAAACTGTTCAATTTAATGTACAATATTTAATAAATATTGAATTATATAGAACATAAATTGTTTAAATAAAAAAATTGAATTAAAATCATTTCAGTTTTAAAACTAAAAAAATAGAAATTAAACTAAAAAAAAGATTGAAATTTTAAAAATATACAATAAATAATACCCTCCCCATTAGAAAAAAAATCAAAATTGTACTAAATAGTACAAATAAACAAAAAAATTAGAAAAATACTAAACATTAAATAGAATTATTTAATAAAATGTATACTAAGAAATAAGAAAAAAGAAAAAAGATATGCAAATAAATTCTCAAAATCCTTAAAAAAACACTATTAAAAAGCAAAAATGAATATAACAACATATATGTCAATTATATCATACATGAAAAACCACAACAAAATATAAAATAGGAATACAAAAAATAAACAAGACATTCAATAAAAAAAAGTAATTCAAAAAAGAATTCATTGAAATAAAAAAAGAATTACTTAAAAAATAAAAATTAAAGAAGATTTAGTTTAAAAATGAATTATTTTTTAAATCTTCTAATTTGAGTTGATCCGATAGTCAATAGTGCCAACAATAAAATCCACAACGGATTACCGGCAGCATAAGCGGACAATCCCATTCCATCACTAGTGTTTTTGGAAAGTTCTGCATCTTGTTCATGTTCTGTATCATTGCGGGTATTATTATTACCTTCAACAAAGATATCAGTCACTGTAACAGTTGCATTATATTTTGAATCACCAGAATATTTTACAACAGCTTTATAAACTCCTGCAGGCAATCCAGGTATTACCAATATAGCTTTTCCATTTTTAACTTTGGTTGTGAATTTTTTACCGGCAATAGTAACAGTTACAGTTCCTGTTGCATCACTTGGAAGTTTAATTGTAACGGTTGCATCTTCACCAACAGTAACATCATCACTACTAGCGGACATTTTAGATTGTGCCTTTTCAACAGCGAATTGTACTGAAGAAGTCATTGCTTCATACTTGCCGTCACCAGGATATATTACTTTTGCAGTGTATTTGCCAGCATTAAGTTTTGGAATAGCAACTTTAGCTTTACCATTTATAATGTCAGCATAATAACCGACACCATTAATTTCAACCAATACTTGACCGGTTGCATCTTTTGGCAAATTAACATTAATGTATTCAACTTTTCCAACAGTCACATCTTTAGCTGTAGGAGTCATGGATGATTTTACCTTGGATACTATGAATTGAACTGAAGTTGAATTTGCAAGATACATATCATCACCAGAGTATTTTATGACAGCATTCTTATCACCTGCTGTTAAACCAGGAATAGAAATTTGAACTTTACCATCTTTAATGACACCAGTATAGGAATTACCGTCAATTTCAACAGTTACAGTACCAGTAGCATCTTTAGGAACAGTAACAGTGATTATCTCATTTTGACCAACATCAACATCAGTAGATGAAACTGACATTGGAGCTTCATGTTTTGGAATATCCACAGTCACATAAACCTTTTTGCTTGCATAATTACTGTCACCAGAGTATTTTACTTCAGCAGTGTAAACTCCAGGAGTGGTTTTATCCAAGTTGATTGATGCAGTACCGTTTACAACATCCACAACATATTCATCATCACCGATTTTGACAGTTACAGTACCAGTAGCATCTTCAGGCAATGTTACAACAACAGTTCCATTACCTTTATCGACAATGCTCACTTCAGGATCTATTTTAGATACAGTAAAGATTGTAGCATTAGTTGAAGGCAAGTACTTTTGATCACCATTATATCTTACGCTTACGAAGTATTCACCTTTTGGAAGACCGGATATGACCAGTTCTCCTTTTCCGCCACTTACAGCAACTGAATATTTAGTGTCGCCTGACGGAATATTTAATGTTCCGTCATCCAAGTTGAAGTTGTATTCTTCTCCACCTATTATTACAGTTACATTACCTGTTGCATCTGAAGGAACAATCAATTTAATGTTCTCATTTTCACCAACAGCAATGTTCACTGCTGTTGGAATTACGAATGAATCAAGTTTTACAACTTTAAATGATTTTGAAGTGGAACTTGAACCATATTTGTCATCACCAGTATAGGTTACATTCACTTGATATGTTCCTCCGCCCAAGTGTGGGATTTCAGCTACTCCAGTACCGTTTGTTACGTTGACATAATATCCGACACCATCAATGTCAATTAATACTTGACCGGTAGCATCATTTGGAAGTTTTATAGTGACTTTTAAGTTTTCACCAACATCAATATCTTCAATAGTTGCTTCAATAGTTGAATCACATTTGTCAACACGGAATTGTGCTGTAGTAGTATTTGCATTGTGTTTATCATCACCGTCATATTTTACAAATACTGATTTGCTTCCAGCAGTTAAGTTTTCAATAGCGAATGTTGCTTTACCATCCTTAATATCTGAAGTGTATTTTTTACCATCAATTTCAATAGTTACAGTGCCTGTTGCACCTTTAGGAACATTCACAGTAATAATTGCATTATCACCGACATTAATGTTTTCTACGATGACAGACATTGGAGTGTCTTGTTCTGGAACAGTCACTTTGCTTGTTAATGAAGTTCCTTCAGTGTTTTCATCACCGGAGTAGATGACTTCAACATCATGAGGTCCAGGAGTTGAATCATCAACTGTCACAACAGCAGTACCGTTAACAATAGGTGCAGTGTATTCCTTATCGCCAACCTTAATAGTAATATTACCAGTAGCATTTTCAGGAACAACAACCACAACAGTGCCGTTGCCTTTATCAACTACTTTAATATCATCAGCACTGATTTTATCTTTTGCCACTTCTAATTTAGTGGAGTTAACGCTAGATGCATATTTTGTGTCACCATTATATTTAACTTTGACATCATAGTTACCAGCTTCAAGATCTGAAACAACCAATACTCCTTTACCGCCTGAAACAGGAACAGTGTAAGACTTATCACCAATAGTTACAGTCACAGTACCAGTAGCATCACTAGGAACAGTCACTTCAACGATAGCCTTATCACCATAAGTGATATCATCAACTTTAACTGATACCGCTGAAGGAACCTCATCCACTTTAACAGATTTTGATCCTGCTTTAGATGGACCATACTTATCATCACCAGGATATCCGGCAACGACTTCATGATTTCCACCGGTTGCGCCAGGAACTACTAATTGTCCTTTACCATTTGTAATATTTACATAATATCCGACACCGTCAACATCAACAAGAACAGGGTCAGTCACATCTTTAGGTGCAGTGACATCAACAATAATAGTGTCTCCATCGACAAGTACATCAAATTTAATTTCAGGAGCTGCTTTGGATACTGTGATGTTTGCAGTAGTATGATTACCTGCATAAGTATTATCACCGGAATATTCAACAGCAATTGTCTTATCACCATCAGTTAAGTTTTTAATATTGAATGTGACTTTTCCGCCGCTAACATCTTTAGTGTATTTCTTACCATCAATTTCGATGGTTACACTGCCTTTTGCATCTTTAGGAACATTCACAGTGATTACTTCAACATCTCCAACTTTAATATTGTTTACTGTGACAGACATTGGAGTTTTGATTTTCGGAGTTGTTACATTTGCTTTTGTAGAAGTGCCTTCATTGTTAGCGTCACCAGAATAAATTACCTCAATTTCGTGAGTTCCAGGAGCAGTATTTTCTAAAGTTATTGTTGCAGTACCATTAACAATAGTTGCATTGTAGATTTGGTCTCCAACTTTAACTGTTATATTTCCTGTTGTATTTTCAGGAACAACAACTACAACAGTACCGTTGCCTTGGTCAATGACCTTAAGGTCATCAGGACTGAGTTTGTCTTTAGCAACTTCCAATTTGGTGGAGTTTGTGCTTGATTTGTATTTAGCATCTCCATTGTATTTAGCTTCAACAGTGTAGTTGCCTGCACCAAGGTCAGGAACAACCAATAGACCTTTACCACCTGAAACAGGAACAGTGTAAGACTTACCCTTAATAGTTACAGTCACATTACCTGTAGCATCTACAGGAACATTAAATATGATTACTTCATTTTCTCCAGATGCTATGTTTTGAGCAGTAATGTTTAAAGTTGATTTGTTTTTGCTTACCTTGAATGTTGCTGAATCAGATCCACCTGTGTAGTTATCATCTCCGAGGTAATTTACATTAACTGTGTAGTCATCAGCAGGCAAAGTATCAAGTTCAAGTACTGCGTTACCTTTACTTATATTAGCATAGTATGGAACACCATTAATGTCAATCAATACTTGGCCTGTAGCATTTTCCGAAACAGTTACGGTAATTGTCTGTTTGCCACCGACAGTGCTGTTTGAAATTAATACACTTACAGAAGCATCAAGTTTGGTTACTTCAAATGTTTTTGAAGTCCAGTTGCCTGTTAAGTTCTTATCTCCATCATAAATTACAGTTACTGTGTGTTTTCCACTAGCAAGTACCGGAGTTGTGAAGTTAGCTTTACCGTCTTTTATCGGGGCCGTGTAGTTTACACCATCAATATTGATGGATACATTACCTGTTGCATTAATGTTGCTTACAGTTATGTTAATCACTTGTTTTTGACCAATTGTGATGGAATCTTTCATTTCCACATCAACTGTAGTGTTTTGTTTGATTACATTGAATGTTGCAGTTGCAGTGGCTTTGTTGTAGTTGTCACTTCCCATGTATTGAACTGTAACTGGGTATTTACCTGCAGTTAAATTATAAACATCTACACTTGCCTTACCATCAAATTGATTATTCCATCTGGTTGCTCCTAATACTGCATGACCATTATTCAAGTAAACTTCTACACTTTTACCGTTGACAGTAACATTTACTTTTCCTGGTGCATTAGATGTGATTTTAATAGATTCTACGCCACCATATATAATGTCATTAACATCAACTGTTATTACAGGATCTGCTTTTGCCACTTCGAATTTGGAATCAGCAGATGTTGAGCTGATATTGTCATTACCGTTGTAGGTTACTTTAAGTGTGTAGTTGCCTGCATCTAATTCTGAAATAAGATATTCAACTTTACCATTTACAAGAGATTTAGTTTCACTTGTAATTCCATCACCGGAAATAGTTACAGTACCTGTTTCATTTACAAATACTGTTACAGGTACTTTTTCACCGTAAGTTACATTACCGACAACTACATTAACATTAGTAGTTGCTTTGCCAACAGTGAATGTTGCTGTGTCATCGTCTCCGACATATCTGTCATCGCCAGCAAATACAGCTTTGACTTCATGGGAACCTCCACTTAGTCCAGAGGCATTGAATCCACCTTTACCTTTAACTATAGCAACATAATAATCTCTACCATCGACAGTCAATTTAACAGTAGTGTTGATAGTAGGATCTAATTCAACAGAAATAACTGCAACATCACCATAGGTTACAGGACCTGCAACACTGACTTCAATTGAAGTAACAATCTTATTGACTCTTAAGATTACTGGGTCAGAAGTGCTTTTGTCATACTTACTATTACCTGCAAATACTGCATTAATAATGTAGGTACCGTTAGTAAGATCAGTTAAGACAAAGTTACCTGTACCACTGACAAGACCGACGGTATGATTAGTGCCGTTGACTTTAACTGTGACAATTGCATTAATTGGAATAACCTTATTAGATTCATTTAGTAACTGAATACTGACAGTAGCATTATCGCCAACATATATGGAATTTTTATCAATACTGATGGATAGATTAGTGACAATCATATTGGACAGTAATGTTTTTGCATCTGAAGTGCTGCCAGCATATTTATCATTACCTGCGTATTCCGCTTTAATTGAATAAGTATCATTAGCCAAATTAGTAAGATAGAATTTTCCATTACCATTTGTAACAGCAACTTCATATGACTTATCAATAATGTTAGGAGAGCTGAGTGTTACGGTCACATATCCAGTAATGCCAGGATTCATTGTAACTTCAACTAAGACATCATCACCTGCAGGAATAGGAGAATTGAAGTTAACATCCACAGTAGTTGCGACTCTGTTAACAGTGAACTCTTTAGCAGCAGATGCCTTACTATTATACTTGTCATTACCTGTGAAGTTAGCAACAACCCTCAAAGTAGCATTATTAACCGGAGTGTAATCCAAAGTAGTAACATTAGCATCCACAACATGAACAGTATAATTAGCACCATTAATCATGAACACAACATCACCAGTAACCTTCTTATTCAAGTTAGCAGTGAAAGTCACAGGACTACCAACAACAATAACAGCAGGAGCAGTAACATCAGAAACACTAATAGTCAAATCATTTTTAACAACATAGAATACACTATGATTGCATGAAGATTCATAATTAGCATCAGCTGTTAAATTAGCAACAATAGTGTAAGTACCATTAGCCAAACCACCAGCAATAGTCACTTTATTATTAGTATCAACAGTGTAAGATTTACCATTAATAGTAACACTTACAGTACCAGTGGAATTAGCAGGAGTTAAAGTAATTACAATATCATCACCGACATTATAAACCTCTTCAACACTAATACCAATACTTGAAGTTGCTTTAACAATAGTAAATGTTGCAGTATCACTGGATCCATAATAATTATCAGACTCAGCAATTGTAGCAACAACAACATAATCATCAGTAGCATTAGCAGTGAAAGTAACTTTATTATCAGTTACAGTATAACCATTATTATTAATTTTAACAGTAGCAGTACCATTAACCGGAGTCAAAGTAACAGTTACAGTATCACCAATCACATAAACATTATCCACACCAATTACAACACTGGAAGTTGCCTTATCAACATTATAATCAACATCAACAGATTTATTAGCATATTTACTGTCTTGATCAAATTTAACAGTAACAGATTTCGCACCAGCATCAGTCTCCTTATCTAAAGTAATAGTAGCCTTACCGCCTGAAACAGGACCAGTGTAAGACTTATCACCAATAATTACAGTCACAGTACCAGTAGCATCACTAGGCATAATAACAGTCACAACAGAACTACCACCAACAACAGTATCAGTTGCAATAACCTCGAAATCATAAACACTAACTTTATTCACAATAACCTTATGAGCATTATCCACACTATCAGCGTATTTATCATCACCAAGATATTTAACAGCAACATAATAAGTATTATTAGCTAATCCTGAAACATAAACAGTAGCCTTAGAATCAACAAGACCAACACTTTGAGTCTTACCATTAACAGTCACATTAACAACACCAGTAGCACCACTAGTAACAGTAACAACAATCTTAGCAGTCTCACCAACCTCAATAGTCACATCACTCAAACTAACAACAGAACCAAGCCTGTTAACAGTGAACTCTTCAGCAGCAGAAGCTTTACTGTTGTACTTGTCATTACCAGTGAAGTTAGCAACAACCCTCAAAGTAGCATTATTAACCGGAGTGTAATCCAAAGTAGCAAAATTAGCATTCACAACATGAACAGTATAATTAGCACCATTAATCATGAACACAACATCACCAGTAACCACTTTATTCAAGTTAGCAGTGAAAGTGACTTTATCACCAACATAAATAGTAGCAGGAGCAGTAACATCAGAAACACTAATAGTCAAATCATTCTTATTAACACTGAATTGGGCAGTAGTTGAGTAGTAATAGTATCTGTCATCACCGATGTATGCTGCAACAACAGTCTTATTGCCGTAGGTTATGGATGGGATGTAGAATGTTGCATTACCATTTGCATCAGTTACATTAGTAAATTTAATACTATTGATTTCAATAGTTACATTTTCAGTTACGTCTTTAGGTACGCTTACAACGACTTTCACAGTGTCTCCAACATAAATGCTTTCATTGTTGAATACTTTAATAGTCATTGGAAGTGAAGTTTTGTTTACTGTGAATAATGATGTGAAGTTTATGTGTTCGAATTCAGTATCATTTACTGTAGCAGTAACTGTGTAAAGTCCTGCTGTAAGGTTAAGGCTAGTAATGTTGAATGTAGCTTTATTATTTGTGAATGAAGTATTTCTGAATTTATTTCCATTTACCCAAATGACTACATCATCAACATGGTTAGGAACTTCAACAGTGATAATCTCATCGTCGCCAACAGTAATGTTCATTCCAGTTACATTAATTCCATAAGTATTAATCTTGTTAGGAGTGAATTCACGGTCCCATATAGCTTCAGTGAAGTTTTCGTTGCCGCCGTATTCCACAATGATTTGGTAAGCTTTATATTCTGTGAGAATTTGGGTTATGAAAGGTTCACCAATAAGAACGTTAGGATATAGTACTCCACCAACAGTGACATTTAACACTTTTCCTTGAATCTCATTATTAATGTAGATTTTTACAGTAGCGTTTTCATAAACAATTCCTTCGACTATACAGTCTAAACCAGGATTTGCTTTTTTAACTTCGAATGATTTGTTTACTTTATCTGTATTGTTAATGTTGTAGACTGCATCACCGGAGTAGCTAGCATAAACTGTGTAGTTGTTAGCTCCTAAACCGGATACGATCCAATTGACTTTTCCGTTGTTGATTGGTAAAGTAATTGATTTAGTATTATTGATTCTGATTGTAATGTATCCTGTAGCAGCATTATTGATTGTTACAGTAATGTTTGCAGCTTGACCATAAACAATATCTTTAACAGTAATACCCATGGTAGTGTTTAATTTAATTACTTTGAAAGCATTTCCTGTTTTATTTACAGCAGCATGATCAACATCACCAAGGTAATAAGCTTTAGGAGTGTATTCTCCAACAGGTAAAACAATGTCTAATGTAGCAACACCTTGTTTAATATCAACTGTGTAGTTGTAATCACCGATTTCAATTAATACTTTACCGGTAGTTACGTTAACCATTGTTACGGTAATTTTTGTAATGTTTCCTATAACCACACTGGTTGGATTTGCAACAACACTTAAGTCAGTGCCTGTTTTAGCTATTTCAAAGACAGTTCCATTAAACTGACGGGTGTAGTTTTTATCTCCATCATATCCTGCCATTACCCCATTAGTTCCAATATCCAATACGTTTACAAATCTGGCAACACCGTCAGCAATACTCTCTTCATATTTTTGTCCGTTGACATAAATCACTACGCTTCCGGTTGCATTTACAGGAAGTTTTACAATAACATCATAATCATCTCTGGTTATTACGAGTGTAGGATCAGCCTTTGGAATATTAGGAGCGAATCTTTGTGACAATTTGCCATAATTTAAGTCACCAGGATACTCAACAATTGCGGAATGTTGGCCTGCAGAAAGATTATTTAATTTTAAGGTAGCTTTACCGTTAATAATATCAACAACATATGAAATGCCATCAATTTTTATGGTTAGTTTATCTCCTAAAAGATCACTAGGAATGTTTGTTATATTCATTGTTGAATATTCGCCATACGGTTTATATTCAACTTCAGTTATTGTTACTTTCCAGTCAGCAGGATTTACTTTGAATTTAGTTTCATTCTCATGACGAGCATATTTTGAATCACCATTATAAATTACTTTTGCAATATATTCACCGCCAGCAAGACCTGCAATATTATCCCATACAGCAATACCATTCTGATTAATAACTGCATTACCTTTAAACTCATCATTAATGTAAATGGACACTTCACCAGTTACACCTGCCGGGAGAGATACCCTTACAGCAGCATTTTCTTTATATGTAATGTTATCAACTTTAACATCCATTATATAATCAATAGCAGGACGTACTGTAAATGAAATTTTAGTAACATTACTAGCGAAGAAAGTTGAATTTGGATAATATGTTACATTGATATTTGTGTAAGTATTAGGAACCAATCCTGAAATATTGAATTTTGCCACTCCATTATGGATATATGCAACACCGATAACACCATTAATATTTATTGCAATGAAACCAGTTGCATTTTCATTGACAGTTACATTAATCAATAAACGATCTCCGTAATAGATAGGGGTTGTTACGTTTGCAGTAATGTTTGTATTGAATTTTTTCACGTTGAATGTTGTGAAATTGATTTGATAGTCATAGTAAGTACCGTTATTGAACATTACTGACATTGTATATTCGCCAGTGGCATTTATTACATTTCTATAAAGAGTTTCATTAATACTAACTATTTTAGTACCGTTATCCTCAAGTTTTACCTCAGCAAGCACTTCCTTACCATTTATTCTAATCCAAATATATCCGTTTTCAGTATTTGTAGCATTGGTTGTTATATTAGCGATAATATCTTGACCATAGAATATATCATCCACTAAAATCTTAATCCAAATCGGACGTGCTTTTAAGACTGAAACAGATGTATTTGTAACACCGAAGTGGTAATTATCACCGTTATATGTAGCGGTGATTGTGTAAGTTCCGGTATGCATATGGGTTTTTGTGACATTTGCAAAAGCTATAAGCCATCTTCCATTCACAGTAGAACCATAAATAGTACCAGTTAACTCTTCACCGTCAATCATAAAGTAGACTTTCTGACCAATAATGGTGAAATTACTGTATACCCCATCATATGGAAGAGTTATTTGAGCTGTAAATGTAATGTTTTCATTAACTTCTTTACTTTGGATTATTTCAAGATTAGTGCGCATTTTAACTTTTAGAGTTCCTGCACGGTAGGTACATTTAGCCAAACCGGTATCATTACCCATGAGTAAAAATACATCCTGAATAAATGCAGCAGGACAATGCCATCTATTATATGTTAAATTATATTTTGCACCTTGATCATATATGGTATTATTATTGTAAGTGCCTAATGAACTTACAGAAATGATAGTATTGTGATTATCATCAGTAATATTGGCGAAGAAAGTGAAAGTTTGATTCCATTCGACTTCATAAGTATCATTATTCAACATGTCCAGATAGGTTTGGGTCATTATTGTACCGTTGTTAAATATTACATAATCAAAGTTGTTTCCTTTAAGATACAATTTACCGTCGTTCCATACTGAATAATCGACAGGATTATATTTACTGTCGTAATCATTTTCAAGATAATGCATATCTTTATTTGGATTTGGACCAGTAATGTTATTGTTGGTTAAGTACACTGTAGCCGGCCTGTAAACCCATATTGCATCCCTACCAGTAAAGTTAGAGTCAATGACAGTAGAAATTCCATTATTAAAGTATATTGCACCACCGTAATCAACAGAAGCACCATATTCAGCAAAAGTACTGTTTTGTACAGTTACATTACCATCTATGTAAATTCCACCACCATTACCGTCAGGGGTTTTGGTGTCATAGAAAATTGAATTTTTAATTGTTGTATCATTTATGTTGATTAAATAGAATGAACCACCATTTTCAAATGCTTTGGATTTATTTACTTTGAGTGAATCAAATGTTAAATTGGTTGAATTGATCCATGAGATAGAACCACCGCTTAAACTGGACATAGCATTACCAAATGTTAAATTATATAATACAGAATCATTACAGTTTACTGCTGAAATGGATCCACCATTAGCGTTGGATCTAAGATTCATAAATTCTGAATTGGAAATGTATAAACCAGTTGCATTTTCCCAGTGAATAGCTCCACCTTCACCGAAAGCCTTAAGTGAAGAATCAATGTAACCTGCACCCATACCATAATCAAATATACAGTAAGCGATTGTGGTATTGTCGGCGTTATGACCTGAAATTGCACCACCGCTTATTAATGCTAATGAGAATGTGAAGTTTGTATAGGTTATCTTAGCGTTGTTACTGTATAAAGCGATTGCACCACCGTCACCCAATGCACGGGAAGATTTGAATGAGGAATTGAATATTGTAATATTGGTTGAGTTTACACCGGCAAATATTGTACCACCATTTACTGCAATTGAGTCAATAAATGTAGTGTTTGCAATTAAACCGTTAGGACCTACCCAATCAATAGCTCCACCTTGACCATATTTAACATCAGTAACATAGTTGGTATCAAAGTGGGAGTTAAGTACTTTACAGTTTGAACTGTCTCCTCTTACATATATAGCTCCACCACTTCTGAAAGCAGTATTGTTGATGAAAGTGTAATTGTTAATTTTGATTCCATCTACGTCTAACCATGCAAGAGCCGCACCAGCAATGTCTGCATGGTTTTTAATGAAAGTATTGTTTCCACCGAATCCACCGGTAGCGTTAGCTTCCCTACATAATGCAGCACCATATTCACCAGCATAGTTATTTGTGAATCTAGCGTTGTTAAGACCCATCATACTAGAGTTACAGTCAATAGCACCACCGTTTTTGGTAGCTCTGTTTCCGTCAAATATATCATTGAATAATCTACTGTTACTGGAAACACCATTCAGGTAGATAGCTCCACCGTAGACAGCTTCGTTAGCTGTGAAATTAGTGTAGAATATATCACCTGCAGATGCCATCCAGTCGATAGCACCACCATGATCGCCAGCAATGTTTTTGTCAAATACTGAGTAGTATATTGTATTGTTCTCACCGGTACCACCTACCATGAGTGCTCCACCGTGTTGTCCTGCAGTATTTGAGTAGAATCGACTGTCATTGACTGATACACCTTTTGCTCTTAAATTGATAGCACCACCATCGATTGTAGCGCCGTTTCTTGTAAAGGTTACATTGTTGATTTTAGTGAATCCTGATTCTACACCTGCAGCAATAGCACCTCCAACGTCTGCATGGTTGTTAGTAAATATTGAATGTATGATTGTTGCGTTGTTAGCATTGATGTCGATAGCTCCACCAATTCTTAAACCATCACCAGTTACATTGTTACCTGTGAATATACAATTTTCAACAATACAGAAGTCACTGTAGTTACCTACATAGATTGCTCCACCTCTTTCACCGGCAGTGTTGTCTGTGAAGTTATAGTAATTAATGTGAATGTTTTGAACACCAAGCCATGCAAGAGCCGCACCGGCAATGCCCGCATGGTTGTAATTGAATACGTTATGGTGTCCATGACCATATCTTGCACCGGATTCCCTACATAAAGCTGCACCGTATTCACCAGCATAGTTATGTTCAAATGTTAAATTGTAAATTCCAACATATTCAGCATTACAGTCAATAGCACCACCGTTTTTGGTAGCATTATTGTAAGTGAATTTTGTATTGGTAATATTGGTATAATTTGATCTTCCGTTTAAGTAGATACCTCCACCGTAAACTGCAGAGTTTCTGGTGAATGTGGAATTGACAATTTCACCTTCATGAGCAATCCAATAAACACCAGCACCATAACCGGTTGCAATATTTCCATCGAACAGTGATTCATGTATTTTATTTTCAGTACCTACACCGCCGACATATATTGCACTACCGTTAATAGCACCATTGTTATAGAATTTACCGTCATCAATATGTACGCCTGAAGCATGTAAGTTAATAGCTCCACCACGTTCATAAGCAGTATTGGATGAAAATACAGTATGATTAAATATAGTATTACCTGAACCTGCACCTATATATATTCCTCCTCCTAATCTGGCTTTGCCTCCGGTAAAGCTTGTGTTTACAATAGTTGCGTTAGATGCAAAAATGGACATTGCTCCACCAGTACCTAAAGTAGAATCAAGATCTTCTTGAGTAATATAATAGAATATTGTTTCAGTAGCCTCTACATCTGTGGTTAAAGCTTTGGAAGGGTCAATGGTAGATTCAGTTCTATAAATCATGCGTGTGCCATCCCATGCTGTCCAAGCGAATTGTTCACCACCAATCCAACCATTTGTTTTATTGGTTACATAGTTATTTTCAAATTCACATTCAATAACAGAACAGTTATGGCTGGTCGGACTTACATAAATAGCACCGCCGGCAACATCAGCATAATTATTAATGAAGGTATAATTTGTAATCTTAATACCAATAGATCCCATCCATCCTAAAGCTGCACCAGCAACAATAGCATGATTATTTTTGAAAGTGTTATTGGCACCGGAACCACTTTTTGCATTAGTTTCCCTACATAAAGCAGCACCAAATTGTGCAACATTACCGTCAAACACAGTATTTAATAAAACCATTGTAGATGCATTACAGTCAATAGCACCACCATCATATTTAGCATGGTTTTCTTCAAATACACAATTTTCAATTCTACTGTCAATTGAATTTTTACCAAAGTATACTCCACCACCATAATCAGCATGGTTATCGGTAAATCGGGTATCAATAATAGTACCTGAAGAAGCAACCCAGTCAATAGCTCCACCAAGACCATCCATTGCTGTTTCATTACTACTTATAGCATTATTTCCTTCGAAAACAGACCCATATATATAATTATCAGTACCTACACCGCCGACATATAATGCTCCACCTTTATTAGCATTGTTGTTGTAGAAGTTGGATGCATTTACAGTAACTGAAGATGCGACAATACTAATTGCACCACCAGTAAAGACTGCAACATTATCACGGAAAGTGGATTTGGTAACATTGATTTCACCAGAACCCTCACCTACATACATTGCACCACCTTCATACGCACGGTTGTTAGTGAAAATTGAATTATAGACAGTACCTTTTTCTGAATACCATTCAATAGCACCACCATGACCGTTTACAGCATTTTCCACCCAATTGTTGTCAAAGACACAATTAAGTATTTCACAATTTAAACTGCCTTCACCGACATAAATTGCTCCTCCACTATAACCTACATGGTTATTATAGAAGTGATAATCATCTATGGAAATACGTGTTGCATTTATCCATGCAAGTGCAGCACCAGCATATTGCGCATAGTTACTAATGAAAGTATTGTTTTTACCATGACCTGCAGTAGCATTGATTTCCCTACATAAAGCCGCACCCATATATGCGAAGTTTTCTTTGAATGTAGTATTGAATAATCCCATTTTGGAAGCATTACAGTCTATAGCTCCACCATTAGTGACTGCAGTATTATATACAAATGTTGTATTTATAATCAGACAATTTGGAGCGGTAACATTATAATATATTCCTCCACCAATTTTTGCAGTATTGTTATCAACAATTGAATTGGACAGGGTACCGTTTGCTCCAGCCCAGTATATGGCTCCTCCCTTATTACCATCATGATACATAGGGTCACCATAAGTACCATTGGCATTACCTCCAACCAATACGACATTATCAATAGTAATATTTGAAGAGGTAATGTAGAATATTCTTGAATATCCTGCTGCATCAATACGCCATCCTTGACCATGGATTGTGAATGGGTGAGTAATATTTGTTAAATTAATGCATCTGTCATCCATATCTATTGTTGATCCTTGGTATTCTGGGGTGAAAGTGAAAGCCCTATTTAAATAAATCTCATTTTCGCCACGTTCAAGAGCATCCTCAATTAATTGTTGAAGGAGTTTGAACGGACCCATAATCTTACCGTGAGCTTGTGCAACTGAAGAATTTACTTTATACATATAATTAGCATCTTCAAATGAAACAGTAATATTATAGTATTGGTCAGTCATAAGGGTATCGAAACCTACATATAACATTCCATCCCTATAATGAGTTTCGATGTTAGATGAATTTACAATTACAGTTCGGATTACCTCATGAGTAGTTGCATTGGTTAACTTCACAACAAACCTAAGCTTATAATTTTCATACCAGTTTCTAGGAGCATCAAGATAAACAGCAATAAATGGAGATTCCCTATCAGAAACAACCTTGATAAGGAACATATAATCATAGTTATCTTCAAATAATGATTTGGAAATAATTTCAATATTGGTATCATTTGTTCTAACAGTAGTTCTTCCTCCACTTACTGGAATACCAATTCCATCAAAGTTATTATAATCTCTGTATTTGTTAACCCCAGAATTAGTGACATACAAAACAGCAGCACCATTATAAATAGCAATGTTTTTAAGGAAAGTACAATTTAGTATTTTAAGATAATCATCTGTACTGGATGTACCACCATAATAAACAGCACCACCATTTTTAGCATATGAATCTGTAAATGATGAATCTTCAATATTTGCTTTTTTTACGCCTTCTTTGACATAAACAGCACCACCATCTCCGGTCGCTTTGTTTCCTTCGAAAATACAACTGATAATTTTTTGATTATCATTTTCAACATAAATGGCTGCACCTTCTGCAGTAGCGGTATTATTAATGAACTTACAATCATGAATATTATAATCGGAACTACCTGTAAATCCGGAATATATTGCACCACCCTGGGCGGCATCGTTTCCTGTGAAATTTGAAGAACCTATATCAACAGCATAACTACTTTTAATAATGAAAATAGCACCACCCTTATATGTAGCACTATTATTTATGAAATTATTCTTAGATGTTTTTACCTTATAATTAGCATTAACATAAATAGCACCACCATTTGCTGCGGAATTATTTATGAAATTATTGTCTGAAACAGTAGCTATGTCCGCATTAGGATTAGTGACATTAGGGATATATATTGCACCACCATCTCTAGTTGCTGAATTATTTATGAAAGTCATGTCTTGAATTGTGACCTTTTGTTTATTCCAGTATAATCCACCACCATTTAATGCTGAGTTATTTATGAAAGTCAAATTAGTGTATGTCATAACAACATCAGTAAGATATATTCCTCCACCATTACGTGATGCCTCACTATTAGAAATCTTGAAATTATTCGCAGTAAATGCCTTACCAGCATAAATACTTCCACCGTCACCACATTCATCACCACCAAATATGGCTTTATTACCATCAAAAGTAGCATTGGTCATAGTACAAGAAGTAATTGAGCTATGAATAGTGATACCTCCACCAAAGTTAGCAGTATTGTTTATGAATGTAGCATTTATGATTGAAATTTTATTAACAGATTTTAATAAAATTGCTCCACCACCTAAGTCATTATCACCATCTTTTGTATTACCATAAGCAGTGTTATTTATAAATGTGTTGTTTATTAAGAAAAATCCAGATCCCTGAGTATTACCAGTTTGCAAGTATAATGCACCGGCTTCCCTTAAAGACCAGCAATTTTGGAATATATTGTTACTAATAGTAAAATTCTGACCCGGTCTTGCGTACATTACTCCTCCCTGAACCCAAGTACCTTCAGGTTTGGAAGAAGTAGCAAAATTTCCATCAAAAAGACAGTTATCAAGGAAAAGATGACTACTTTTATCCCATAAAATAGCTCCACCATCAGCCTTACCAGTAAGGGAGCGGACTGAATTATTGAAGAACTTGGAATAGCTTATACCACAGTAAGATCCACCTTCTCCGAAATAGATGGCTCCTCCTCCTTTAGTAGAATGTCCTGGGTCTGCATAAGCAGTATTATTATCAAAAATACAACCTTTTACATAATCGTATTTTGCTGCACTCCAGAAGAGAGCTCCACCATCAGATTTTGCAACATTATTTGTGAAGTTAGAATAATAAACATTACAATGTTCACCTGTAGAATAGAAAGCTCCACCATCATGATTTGAATAACCGTTATCCAAGGAGGAGTTATAAACATTACAATAGTGACCTTTCAAATAAAGAATACCTCCCTGATAAGCAGCAGAATTTGTGAAATTGGAACCTATAATCTCAGCATTGTTACCCTCAATAAAAATCGCACCACCTAAATTATTAGCACTATAAGAAGTTGGGGAGACTCTTGCAAAGGTTAGGTTAAATGTGGAATTTTTGACAGTAGCATGGGTACCTTTAATATAAATGGATCCACCTTGACCGTTAGGTGATTGTGAAATAGTTGAATTAATACCTGAAATTTCAGTATTTTGACCACCAACATAGATAGCACCACCATTACCGTGAATCGCAATAGTAATATTGAAGTTTGAATCAATTATAGAAGCTAAGTTACCTTGAACGTAAATAGCACCACCGTTACCTTCTTTGTGAGCTCCAGATTTAATATAACCTGTAGCATTGGATTTACCGAAACTGGATTTCTCAATTATTGCATTATTTCCTGCAATATATACAGCACCACCATTATAATCAGCGGAAGTCATTGAAATAGAAGAACCATTAATAACAGTATTAGCACCATATACATAAATAGCACCACCTGTCTGTGCATGGGCCTGTTTCATAGTGGAATCTATAACTTTTGCATCTGCACCTTTAATATAAATAACACCTCCATAAAGGGTAGTGTTACTCTTAGATATGTCTGCTCCTTTAATGGTTGTATTAGTACCTTCAATATAAATTGCACCACCATCTTTTTCTGAGAAACACATGGTTAAGTTAGTGCCTGAAACGAAGGAATTATCACCTTCAATATACAATCCACCACCATCTTGAGTGGAATTGGTCAATGAAATGAAAGAATCAAGAACTTTGGAATCATCACCTTCAATATAAATTGCACCACCATTTACAGCAAAGCTCATTTCAGCAATAATTCCTTTGATGGTAACATTGTTACCTTGGATGTACATGAGTCCTCCTTCTTTACCGTTTGCCCTAATGAAAGTGGAATTTATAACATGGGAATTGTCACCTAATATGTAAATTGCACCTCCACCAGTGGTGTAAGTCTTACCTGTTTCCACTACTGTTTGGGAAACGTTATTTCTATCGAATGATGAATGTGAAATGGTAACGTTGTTACCTGTAGCGAATATTGCTCCTCCAGCAATCAAAGCACCGGACATTGTGAAACTGGATTTTGTAAGTGTTACATGGTTACCGTTAATGGAAATTGCACCACCGTTTGAGTGTGAATCGCCTAAACTTATTCCTTTGTTATCGAAACAGGTAATATTGGATATGTAACCGTAATCTCCTCTCCAGTTGATTGCACCACCATCGTCTCCAGCGATACTGTGTTTGAAAGTGGAATTGTATACATTACAGTGAATACCATCTACATATAATGCACCACCATCTTCAGTAGCGTTACAGAATTCAAAACTACATTCAGTAATTATAGTTCTGTTACCGATAAGCTTGATTGCACCTGCATTGTTAGGTGAATAACATCTGACAAATGAAGTATTTGTAATGTTTACGTCATTACCTGTTACAAATATTGCTCCACCGTCAGTTTCATTAAGTTTTGCTTTTTCAGTTGTATTTGCAAACAGTCCTCCTAAAATAAATTTGGAATCTGAAACAGTAATGTTTGAACCGGTAAGACAGATTGTACCACCTTTACTGGTTGAACCGAATCTACCTAAACCAGTGTTATTGTAGAATGTGGAACCGTATACTGAACAGTAATCGGAACCGTGGTCAAAGTTAATTGCACCACCATCGTCGTATACCGTATTGTTTTCAAATATAGAGTTTATAATGGTGTTGTTAGTGGAACCTTGGTCAAAGTTGATTGCACCACCATTACGGCGAGCGAGGTTGTAGTAGAATTTGGAGTCAATAATTTTACAGTTGGTTGCATATACATCAAATGCAATTGCTCCACCGTGACCGGTTAATTTAAGATCAAGCTCTGTATCCTTATTAGAGTCATTTCTTTCCTGAGTATAATTTTTCCAGGTGTTATTTGCAATACCTTTTGCATAGTTGTTAATAAAGGTACATAATTCAAATGTTACATTGGTGTTATCCTGCAAGAACACTGCTCCTCCACGACCAACTGAAGTACAGTTTATGAAAGTAGCATTGTAGATGTATTCGTGATCACCTGTAAACATGATAGCACCAGCGTCACCACCAGTAGTGTTAGTATCCCAGTGACTTGCATCCCAACCGGCATATTTTACTCTGCCGTCTTTACTTTGTTTTAATGCGCCACCATTGTTGGTAGCATTAATTATTCTAATATTTTCCATTCTACCATAGTCACCGTCATAGTAGATAGCACCGGCTGAACGTGCCGCACGAGTATTGTTAAATGTACAGTTGATTACTTTACCGTAGTTAGCACCTGCTAACCAGTCAAGACCTCCACCGTTTGTACCGGAAGTATCATTTTCGAAATAGGAATTTTGGAAAGTAATATTATCGGAACCGGTCATGTAAGCTCCACCACCACGACGAGCAGAATTGGAGTCAATAAATCTACAGTTATCTACAAGACCGTTGTCTCCTCTCCAAAAGATTGTTCCACCGTTTCCACCGAAGTACTCATCTGTAGCCCAGTCAACAGTAGATGGTCCGGTTTCAGTTGTGAATTCTATTGCATTCCAAGCTGTACCATTATATACCCACATTGTATAATTAGCACTACGATTGGTAACAGGGTTATGTCCTTGATACTGAATATATATTTCTTTATCTGCAGGGATATGAGGAGGTATATCTGTTCCATTAAGTTTCAATTGATCAAGACTTGTTATATCAACAATATCCCTGTTAATATCTGTACCCAATGCAGCGTTATTAGTAAAGTTACAGTCTTTCATATTTCCATTTGTACCGTCAAATGAAATTGCACCACCTGAACGGTATGCAGTGTTGTCATCAAATGAAGTATTCAATACATAAGCATTGGATGAACCTTTACCGAAACTTATTGCACCTCCAAGGCGTACTGCAGTATTGTTAAGGAATTTGCTGTTTTTGATTGTACCGTTGGTTGCACCTACATCAAATGCAATTGCACCACCATAACCGGTTAACCATAGGTTCAATCCTGAACTAATATCCTTATCATCATTGAATGTGTTAAGTGCTTTACCTGATGCGATGTTGTTTTCAAATTTACATGAATCAAATGTTACGTTATGGTTATCCTGTAAGAACACAGCTCCTCCACGACCGGAAGCATTACAGTTAGTGAATGTTACATTGTAAACATTAATGAATGAACCTGTATACATAATAGCACCAGCGTCACCACCAGTAGTATTTGTATCCCAGTGGCTGGAGTCCCATCCAGCATAAGTTATTAAATCACCTTTACTTGTTCTGAATGATGAGTTTCCACCATTGGATTTGGTATTTATAATAGTGATGTTTTGCATGTCACCATACCAACCGTCGTAGTAGATAGCACCAGCTGAACGTGCAGCTTGAGTACCGTTGAAAATACAGTTGTAAATCTTACCGTAGTTAGCACCTGCCAACCAGTCTACTCCTCCACCGTTGGTACCTGAAGTACAGTTTATGAAAGTACAGTTATCGTATTTTACATAGTCACAACCGGTCATGTAAGCTCCACCACCACGACGAGCGGAGTTGGAATCTATGAAAGTACAGTTGTATACATCACCAAGGTCACCACTCCAGAGGATAGTACCACCGTCACCACCGAAGTACTGATCTATTGCCCAGTCAACCGGGGAAATGATTGATTCAGATACATTAATATCAATTGAATCTAATTCCTTCCAGGAATATCCAGTACCATTAGGATTGATGACAAAGTAAGAGTGGAAATGAAGAAGACCATTATAAGTATAATTAAATACGACTAATTTGTCTACATAAGGGGATGGGTCAAGAGGCATTGAACTATTTTGAAGAACAACAATATCACCTAAGATTAATGTTCCATCATCTTTACGCTCAATTTTATCTCCCATATTTATAGGATATGTGTGCTCCCAGTTTGTACCGGTTGCTCTGTTGTTTACAAATCTTGAATTATGAATAGTACCATTATGACCATTCCAGTATACAGCACCACCATTACGTTTAGCAACATTGTTGATGAATACTGAATTATTAATTACACCATGTTCTGCACCTTCTATCCAAGCAAGTGCACCACCGTTAGTCTCTGCAATATTATCTTTAAAGTAGGATGAAATGATAGTACAGTTAACAGCACCAGTATTGAAGAAGATAGCACCACCACTCATATCAACACGGTAATCTACTGTAACACCTTCAGGAACTACACCAGCATAATTGCTGGTAAAGTTACAATAACTGAAAGTAACATTAGTATTATATCTTAAGTGAATAGCACCACCAAGGTAAAGAGCAGTATTTGAGGTGAAGTTACAATTTTCTATATCACCTAGAGATCCTCTCCAGACCATAGCTCCACCATTACCGCCTATGGTATCAGTTACGATAACAACACCTTCAGGAACTGTACCTGTCCAGTTACCTACTGCATGGTTATCTTCGAATGAACAATTTATCATAGTACCATTGATACCATTCCAGTATGCTGCACCACCACTACGCCATGCGGTATTGTTAATAAATATTGAATTGGTTAATCTACCATCATTAGCACCTTCTTGCCAATCAACACCACCACCATTAACTTCAGCAGTGTTGTTTTCAAATATACAATTATCTACAGTAGTATTTGTACTGTTTTCTGTAGAGTTACCGTGTATGAATATAGCTCCACCACGGAGTTTAGCATAGTTATTAGTAAAGTTAGAATCTTTAACAATACCATGACTACCTACCCATATTACAGCACCACCATCTCCACCACCGACAATGCCACCAATTTCACTAATGACATCACCAGTAGCAGTATTGTTAGTGAAAGTAGAACTAATTATATCACCATAATGACCACTCCAATGTATAGCACCACCACTACGTTTAGCAGTGTTATTAATGAAAGTACTGTTTCCTACATAACCATGTTTAGCACCAGCAGACCAATCAATAGCACCACCATTAGCACCAGCAGTATTGTTTAAGAAGTAACTGTTAATGAAAGTAGTGTTATCATCACCATGATTACAACTTTGTAAGTATACTGCACCACCACGACCAGTATCATTCTTAATAGTATTATGAGTAGCAACATTATCAATGAATCTACAGTTATCTACAGTACCATTAATACCTGCCCATAGGATTGCACCACCATCTCCCATGTTACCATAACTACCATTACGTAAAGCTTTAGCAGTATTGTTGGTGAAGTTAGAATCTTTGATTTCACCATTGTGACCTCTCCAGTATACTGCACCACCATTTGCTTCTGCAATATTGTTCTTAAATACAGATTTAAGTATATTACCATCAGTAGCACCTTCGTGCCAATCAATAGCACCACCGTTAGTGCCTGCAATATTACTTATAAAAGTACAACTATTAAAGGTAGTATTAGTACAATTACCTGCTAAACTACCTTGTAAGTATATAGCACCACCACGACCACCAGAAGTCCTAGCAGCATTATATTCAGCTTCATTGCTAATGAACCTACAATTACTTACAGTACCATTAGCACCGGTCCACATTATAGCACCACCATAACCACCATAGGTAAGATTGCCATAAGAGTCTTTAGCTTCAACAAGACCTAATGCCTTATTGTTGGTAAAGTTGGAATCTTTGATTGTACCATAAGTACCAAACCAATATACAGCACCTGCAGATCTTTTAGCTGTATTGTTAGTGAATTCGGAGTTACTGATTGTTGCATTAGTTGAACCATCTGAAAAGTCAACTTTTTCTCCTCTTGCAAAGTCAATTGCACCACCGTTAACTCCAGCAATGTTGTTTTTAAATACACAATTTGTAATCTTATCTCCTTCAACAGATCCGAAGAACACAGCACCACCATTTTCACTAGCTGTGTTGTTAATGAAATTACAGTTTATTAATGTTAATTTACCTTCTGAAATTATAGACCCTCCATTACCAGCGGCATTACCATTGATAAATGTAATTCCTTTTAATGTTACAACAGTATCTTCACCTGTAATATTAAATATTCTAGACTGCTTTTTAGCATCAATTATGACTTTGCCATCACCATCTAAAGTAATGGAGTGAGTAATACGTACTTCATTTTCTCCATCAGCTTTAGTATAGTTATTTTTAGCAAAGTTTGTAACGTCACCATTTACTATACTCTGTAAGTCGTTAAAGTTCTTTTCATTAGCAGCCCCCAAGCTATCTGTATTAGAACTAGGAAGTGCAAATGAAGAGACATCATTATCAACTGACAGGACTTCACCGTCAGTGCTATTTGATCCACTGTCAGCAGCAACTACTGCCTGAAGTGAGAAAATAACACATATTAATAATATTATTCCAAATATCTCTTTTTTATTCATAATACACCCCCTCCCTATTTTTTCTCAATATGAAATTTATTTCACTACGATGTAATTTTTCCATATCAAGGGAGAGTCTATCGTGCTATTTATTTTTGTTATTAACTAATATATATACTTTCTTTTTGTACATTTTGATAGCAAAATAGAAATATAATCAGATAATTATAATAATATCTAAACAAAATATAATAAAAAAATTATATAAATAAATATACTATAATAATTTAAACTAATAATGAATAAAAATTATTTAGTTAAACCTAAATTAAAATCATTTCATTAATAACGAATGAAAATAAACATAATATGCCATAAAAAGCAATGAATGAAAATAATACCAATATAATAAATTAATAATAAACAATATTCATAATATTGCTTAAAAATCAATCCAAATTGACTAAAAAATGAATTTTTTATATCCAGTTAAAATTGTCAAAATCCATTTCCAATAAACGAAAGACAACAAAATCAGACAAAACAAAATTAAAAGTAACAAATTACAATAAACTTAACCAAATGTAAACTAATTTGAAATAGTTTAATAATTAAAATAATAAAAAATGAATAACAATATAACAATTATTATAATAAAAAATACAACTATTTATAGATAAAATAAAAAAATTGAATGAATATAAACTGAAAAATGGGAAAAACAAGACCAATAACCCAATTCCCAGACACCCTTAATGAAAGTTTTTGCTTTAAGAAACCCCAAAAAATGGGAAAAAATAGGGAAATTTAAAAAGATGATTTGCATATCGACCAAAATACCAGGTAATTAAAAAAAATCCATGTATAAAAAAATCTACAGTAACTTTTTGATTTGGCAATTTTTTAGCTGAAAAAACTAGCCTATTTTGACTAACAAATGTATATGTAATGAACCATTTAGACGCATTTTGAAAGGTCAATTTCAAGATTTTCCAGCAAATTCCAAAAAATCAATGCAAAAAAAATATGACCACAGATTATACGGCCCACAATTAATTAAATTATATGATTTTACAGACTAAAAAAAATGATAAAAGATATTGTAATTGAAATAAAAAAACTAAATCAAAAATATACAATATACATTATTTCCTAAATTTTTTGATACTGCCAAATTAAACTGCAGGCAGTAACATCCCTAACTGATCACCCGTCTCTACCTGGCCAATTTTTCATACTTGCAGAAAGAGAAGTGATGATGATTCCTTGACAGATGTTTTATGAAATGGACATCAATGCCATATATTGAATCATTGGCCAAATTTTTTATCAAAAAAAATAGCCTATTTTGACTAACTAGTGTATATGTAATGAGCCATTTAGATAGATTTTGAAAGGTCAATTTCAAGATTTCACAAAAAATTCCAAAAACTGAATCTCAAATAAATGCAACCGGAATAATTTTAAAAAATATTGTTGGTGGAATTGAACAATCCAATATACAATTTACATCATTTCCTAAATTTTCTGATATTTCAAAAGTGAAAAAATAACATCAGCCAGAGTAATTAATGTGAGAATACTGTTATCCCTAGCTTTAACATGATGCTGCAATAAAATGGACAAAAATGCAAACCCTATAAAAACATGAAAAAGAAAGTAAAATCAATATAATGTTAAAAAAAAGAAAAATAGAATTTTTAGTAAAAATATAAGAGGTATTGAACATCTCCCCCTGCAGAAGCAGGAGAATTCATGTTCAATAGCCAAAATTATTTTTTAAACCTATTTAACCGAATAGTAGCAATTGACAGCAATACACATAAAATCATCCAAATAGGATTACCTGTCGGATATTTCTCTAAGCTCGCACGGCCATGAGAATATTTACCTGAAACAGTAGTTTCATTATCAGTCTTATTCTCATCTAACGGATTGACCTTGATTGATCCTGTTGTGTTTGCAGACAAGTACTTATCGTCACCTGAGTAATATGCAACAATCTTATGTTTTCCGACTTTAAGACCCGGAATGACAAATATTGCCTTACCGTTCTTAATAGGAGCAATGTACCTTTTGCCATCAACATCAATTGTTATTGTACCGGTTGCATCGTCAGGAACGGTTACAGTAATCACACCATCCTTGCCGACGGTAATTGCAGGTGCATCAATATGTACAGGAGGTTTTAGCTTGTGTACCTTGAATGTGGTTGAATTATCACTTGGAAGGTAAACAGTAGTTCCGTTATAGCGTACATACACATCATATTTGCCTGCAGGCAAATCAGATACATAAAGTACTGCCTTTCCGTCCCTGATAGGAACGACATATTTCACACCGTCAACAATAACATCCACATTGCCTGTAACGCCTTTTGGTCCCACTTTAATATGGATAATTGCCTCTTCACCGATATAGATGTCTTTGGCCTTAACAGTGATTTTAGTCGGAATATTTCTTACATGGAACAGGTCACTTATATTGACGCTTGTGTAGTTTTCATTTCCAGGATATATTGCAAATGCAGGATAAGCACCAACAGGAAGGTTTACCAGATTCCAAGTTGAATTTCCAAGATAGCTGTTTTTACCGGCACCCAATACATCAGTTGTTACGACTCCATTATCAAGAGATATTGTTACTGTAATTCCATAGACGGTTACGTTTACAGTACCTGGAGCATTGACTGTCACGTTGAGTACTTCAATTTCTCCAACCCAAATGTCTACAACTTCGATTGTGATAACCGGAACTGCACGTGCTACATTGAATGTGCCTGATGTTGAATTAGGGACATAGTTGACATCCCCTCCATAGGTCACATCCACTGTGTAGTTACCTGCTGCAAGATCATCAACCGGCAATATGACTTTACCGTTTTCAATTGGCACATCGGTGTATGTTCTTCCGCCGACTGTAATGTTTACAGTGCCTGTTGCATCATCCGGCAATACCACTACGAGATTTTCATCGTCGCCATAAGTGATATCATAAGTGTAAAGCTCAATTGGAGTATCCAACCTTACGACTGTCACATTGTCGGATGTGTAGTTGTTGTTTGTTGGGTCAGTGTCGTTTTCAGAAGATGTTACAACAACTGAATTCTCAATTATGCCAAGTGAAATGACTTTAACGACCAGAGTCAATGTTGAAGTTTCACCATTTGCAAGATTTCCTACATACCAAATGTTTTTATCAACATCATAGGTACCCTTGTCTGAAACATATCGAACAAGAGTTACATAATCTGATAATTTTTCAAAAACATTTACGTTTGTTGCATCGCTTGGTCCATTATTGCGGACTGTGATTACATAAGTCAAATCGTCACCATATCTGGCTTCCACCACATTCACGGTCTTGTTGACTTCCACATCAACAATTGGAAGTGCAGTGACATTATCTGAACTGCCGTTGTTGTTGGACTTGTCAGTGTCATTTTCATTTGAAGTTACATTGACTGTGTTTGGTATTTCACCAATGCCAATGACTTTTGCAATTATGTTTAAAATAACAATTTCATTGACTTTCAAATTACCTATTAAAGCAATGCCTGATTTGCTGTCATAAGTAATGTCGCTACGTGAGGCGTCAAGATATAGGAATTCCAGGCGAGGATCCAATTTATCAACTACAACAACGCCAGTAGCATTGCAAGGACCTTCATTTTTAACGACAATTGTGTAAATGACCTGGTCAGTGACATTGACAACTATTTTGTTTACTGATTTTGCAATCTTAATATCCACAATCGGTAAAGCGGTTACATTATCGGATGTGTAATTATTGTTGGATTTGTTAGTGTCGTTTTCATGGCTTGTTACTGTTACAGTATTTTCAATGGTTCCGTTTGCAATCACTTTAACAGTCAATTCCAGCCATACAGGAGAATTGACAATTAATTCGTCAATATGCCAGATATTAGTTGAACTGTCATAGGTACCAATCCATGTATTGTACCTGACGAATTCTACCAGCGGACTTAAATGTTCAAATACATTGACGTCAGTAGCAGTCCATGGTCCCAGGTTAATCAGACTGATTGTATATGTGATATAATCAGTTACATTTACTCTAGTCACATCGACTGTTTTAATGACTTTTAAATCAACAATCGGCAATACTGTAATGTTTGTAATGTTAGCATGGTTATTTGTAATGTTGGTATCCTTTTCAAAGACTGTTACATTAACTTCATTTGAAAGGGTGCCCACTTTAGTAACATTTGCTATTATGATTAAAGTTGCGCTTTCGCCCACTTTCAAATCACCAATAGACCATGTGTATCCATCATATATTCCTTTTGTCGCTTCCCAGTAATAATCACTACCAAGACAGTCACTTAAAGCTTCAAGAACATCTATTCCTGTAGCATTACAAGGACCGTCATTGGTTACTGTAATTTCGAATCTGATTTTATCAGTAACGTTGACAAAGCCTGTAACATTTACATCCTTTGTGATTTTGACATCCACAATTGAAATTGCAGTAATGTTTTCTATAGTGAATTCATCATTTGAAGGGTCAGTGTCGTTGTCCCAACCGAATATTTTAACATAATTTGTGAAGTTACCCGGTGAAGTAACACGAGCAATAATTGTTAAATTCAAATGTTCGTCTTTATCTAAAAATCCAATAAACCAGGTATAACCATCATATGTAGTGTTCCTAGGTGCAGTATAGTTAACCAGTTCAAGATGAGGATCCAATCCTTCAAGTACATATACCCCTGAAGCATTGAACGGACCGTTGTTATAAGCTGTGATTGTGAACTTTATTAAGTTAGTAACATTGACGATGCCTGTAACATTGACTGTTTTGGTAACGCCCCTGTCAAGTTCAGCCCGCACCACAATAGTAGTGATATTGTCCCTGTTGTTGGTAAGGTTTGTATCAACTTCAGCGCATGTAACATTAACTTCATTTGTAATATTTCCAGAATACATTATTTGGGCAACAATCTTTAAAGTTGCTGTGCTTCCATTAGCTAAATTGCCAATTTTCCAAGTATAACCGTCAAAACTACCATAGTCTGTATAATATCTGCTCATTTTAAGTGAAAAGCTTAGAGGTTCTGCCACATATACATATGTAGCATTACAAGGACCATTATTTTTAACGGTTATTGTGAATTCAAGCCAGTCGTATATATTCATTTTAGTAACGCTGACATTGACAGTTTTATTAATCTCCAAATCAACAATAGACTGTGCTGTGATATTATCGATTTCATCCCTGTTATTGGATTTGTTGGTATCATTTTCACTGCTTGTTACAACAACAACATTTGAAATTGTTCCGTTAGATATTACGGAAGCTTCAATAGTTAAAACCAGACGAGACTGAGCATTTAACTTACCGATATACCAAATACCTTTATCTTTATCATAATTACGACGACCATCACTTGTAGTATAGGATTCCAAATGAAGATAAGGACTTAAAACCTCACTGACATTAACATTAGTGGCATCAGACGGTCCTGCGTTGAAAACAGTTATAACGAACTTGATTTTGTCAGTCACATTGACGACACCTGAAACATTAACCCATTTAGTGATTTTCAAATCAACAACAGGCAATGCTGTGATGTTCTTAATGCTGTCCTTATTGTTGGACTTGTTGGTATCGTTTTCCCTGCTTGTTGCAACAACAACATTTGAAATGGTTCCATTAGATTTTACCTGAGCTTCAATAGTTAAAACCGCAACAGACTGATTAGTTAAAATAGGGATATGCCAAATACCCTTACCCACATCATAGGATCCGTGAGTTACATCATAATATTTCAAACGAAGGAGTGGGCTTAAATCTTCAGTCACATTGACATCAGTAGCATCACAAGGACCCTTATTTTTAAGAGTTATTGTGAATACGATTATATCAGACACATTGACAACAGTATTTTTGATATTGACTGTTTTGGTAATTGCCAAATCGACAATAGGCAATGCAGTGATATTCTTAATGCTGTCATTATTGTTGGACTTGTTGGTATCGTTATCGTTACCTGTAATTGTTACCGCATTGGTAATATTACCTGCTGAAATAGCTCGAGCGATAATAATTAATTTTAAGACTTCATCCTTATCCAATATACCGATATTCCATGTATAACCATCATATGTAGTGCCTCTAGGTGCATCATAGCTAATCAATTCCAGATGACTATCCAAAGTTTCCCCCACAAAGACACCAGTAGCATTGGCAGGACCATTATTTGTAACTGTTATAGTGAATTTGATTTTATCGGTTACGTTGATGAATCCTGTGACATTAACCTCTTTAGTAATATTTAAATCCACATTAGCCTTTGCAGTAATGTTTTTAATAGCATAACGGTTATTAGTATAGTTCATTTCATCTTCATGACATGTCACCATTACTGCATTGGTAATATTTCCTGAATAAATAACCTGTGCAATAATTTTTAATGTTGCATTGGTTCCGTTAGCCAAATCACCGATGTACCATGTGCTATTGGTATAGTTATACACGCCCTTGGACGGAGTATTGGAAATCATGAGGAGGTGATAATCCAGATATTCGCTGACACTGACATTGGTAGCATCACAAGGCCCGTCATTGTATACAGTAATTTTGAATTCAATTTTATCAGTCGCATTGATTATATCTGTAACATTTGACTCCTTGACAATGCGCATATCTGTATACGGAAGTATTTCAAATACTTTCCAGTCAGAGTCACCTGTGTGATTTATATCCCCATCATACCTGGCAGTCACATTATAAGTGCCCGGCATCAAATTGAATACCTCTTTTATAGGAAAACCTTGACTGCCGTTAACAACATTAACTGGGAAAGATGTATGAGCAGTATCATTGAATGTTATATGAACAGTTCCGTTTATGTCACCCCATGCACCATCTGTCAGATAGATAAGGAAACTTTGATAGTCACCATAATGAATTGGACTATTAACAAAAAGGTTTACAAGACTTCTGTTGGACAATGTATCTCTTAAATAGGTATAATACCTGTCAGATTCATGAACATATGCAAAGTAGTATTCTTCACCTTCTTTAGCATCAAATATGTAATAAATCCTACCATTCTCATCAGTGGTTAAGTTTGCAACGTTTATCCTCTGACCGAGGCCATTGTATGTTTCGACTGTTACATTTATATTTGCTTCCCTATCGCTTTTTTCTGGTGGAGAATAGGTTACAGTTCTTCCTCCAACATCCCAGTAGGTTACATTGTCACAGGAAATGAAATCATTACCATCGTGCCAAATTGCATTTAACAGATTGTCGAATCCCACAAATACTGCAGTAGTGTAATTATTTCCATGCTCATCATAGCCAACAGCCTTTTCTATGAATTTATTTGAATTTGCCTGGTTGTCTAGAAGAACAACATCCTGCAAATAGACGTTTCTGAACTTATTTCCATATATTGCAGAACCTTGGAATGCAGTATTGTTGGTTAAGTTGGTTCTTGTGATTTCAGTATTTCTGTTATGATTCATGTTAACATTATTATAGTATATGGCACCACCCTTTTCCTCAGCAGTGTTGAATTCCAAGGAAGAATCATATATTCTGATTTGATGATTATCTATGAAGATTGCTCCACCTCTCTTAGCACTGTTGTGTGAAAATGAGGCATTGTTCAATACATCATCTCCAGCAATTCCATATCCAAATAAAGCACCACCATCAAGAGCAACATTGCCCCTAAAGGAAGTGTTCCAGATATTAGTAGGTCTAACACTATATACTGCACCACCATAATCAGCAGTATTTTCTACAAATGAAGAATTATAAACATTAAAGTCATCAGATTTCGCATACAAATAAACAGCTCCACCATAAGAGTTTCCATTTCCTGTTGAAGCACGTGACCCTATGACAGTAACATTATTCATAGAATTTATGCCCTGAGCATTTTGGAAGCAAATAGCCCCGCCGTGAATATCACCAGTATCTCTTGAAGCCAGTGCATTAATGATGTATACATTATTTAAACTGTGGACATTATCCAAATAAATTGCACCACCATCAGCACTATTTGCTGAATTTGTGACATTTGTTTGAGAGTATTCAATATATATGTCGCTGATAGTAGGATTGTTACCTTTCCAGTAGATTGCTCCTCCACGACCGTTGGCTAGTGTATTTGAAATGGAAGCGTTTATTAAAGTACCTGAATTACCATCCCAATAAATAGCACCACCATTAAAGTTCATTTTTACAGATGAAGCAGATGAATCATCAATTTGAATATTGGTCAGTTTATTGGAAGCTCCGATAACGCAAATAGCTCCACCATTACCTGATTTTGTATTGCTTTGATAATTATTATTTGTAGATGACTTGGATATTTTAATATCATCCAATATACAATCAGTAGTTCTTAAATAAATGGCACCACCGTTAGCAGATTCACTTTTACTATTATCAATAATATTTGATGAAGAATTGAATATTGTTACATTATTCATCTTACCGTTGGCTCCAGTCCAATATATGGCACCACCATATCCATCAAGCACCTCAACATTTTGAATAGTGACATTAATTAAAGAAGAAAATTTACTTTCTACGTAAATAGCTCCACCCCAATTCTTATTGGCTGTAGAATTTATGATAGCACAATTGGAAATTGTAATATTTTCATCTTCCGAACCAATACGAATTGCAGCACCACCTAAACCATATGTGTTACCTGGATAAGTTTGATTAGTGTAAGAATTGTATATATAACAATGGTCAATTACTGAACCGTCAGCATGCTTTTCTTTCATAATGATTGTTCCACCACTGGCCATAGCTTTGTTACCGTCAAAGGTATTGTTGTAAATCCATGAATCACTCATTTGATTTGCAATAGCACCACCATGTTTTTTTGCAGTGTTATTGTAAAATTGATTATTGGACATCATTAAACGATAACCTTTACCGCCCTGGTCACCAGTGTAAAGAGCACCACCGTCACCATATGCTGTATTGTTAACAAACAGACAGTTATTGATAGTACTGTTACTTGCATAATACCAGTCGATAGCACCACCGTGATGCCCATATGCAGTATTGTTGATGAAAATACAATTTAAAATCAAACCACCAGGAGGAATAAAGTTAGGATCACCGGCAGTCCAGAAAATTGCGCCTCCACCTTCTTTAGAACCATGACATGCATTATTAGTGAATGTAGAACCTAAAATAGTATCGTCACCATGACCTCCTTTCCAGTTAATGGCACCTCCGTTTCTTACTGCATCATTGCGGTCAAACCAGCATGAATACACTGATGCATTTGAACCACCAATATCCAAAGCACCACCATCAGTATATGTTGCATTGTTGCATGTGAAATTAGTGTTGGATATGATAGTATCATTTCCAAAAACCATAATAGCACCTGCAGACTTTGCTGTATTATTATCTAGATTACAGTACATAATCTGGGTGTTCTCTCCGTTAATGTATATTGCACCTGCCGTATTTGCAGCACATAAAGTGAAGTTGGAAAATGCAACAACAGTTTTTACATCATCAATATAAATTGCGCCTCCAGAATTTGATCCTTTGGCAACACATTCATAAAATGAGGAATAACGAATTTTTGTTTCCTGACCATCCACATATATTGCTCCACCATTACTATTAGAATAGACATTTTCAAATTTAGAGCCTTCAATTGTGGTATTAGTTCCATTAATAGTTATTGCCCCACCATTTCTAGAAGAAAAACTGTTATTGAATGTAGATGATTTAATAACCGCCTGTTCACCTACAATGTAAATGATTCCCCCATCTCTAGAAGCGTGACTTTTATTAAAGTTGGATTCCTCAATAATTGTCCTTTCACCTTTAACATAAATTGTTCCACCTTGAGCATAATTACCATAAACTTCATTGTTATTGAATTGTGATGTTGTAATGTGAGTGTCCGGCCCATCAATGTAAATAGCACCCCCACCATCAACATTTACAACATTACCTTTAGCTATGCATCCCTCGAATTTGCTTCCGGCAATGTTTGTACCACCACCGGCAACATAAATAGCTCCGCCATCTTTATTGGCAATACAATCTGTAACATTGGAATCCTTGATTAAAGCACCCCATGCGTATAAATAGACAGCACCACCATATGTTGCAGTACTTGATTCGAATGTGGAATCATAAATTTTAGCATAGTTACCAAATACATAGATGTCTCCACCAGAAGTACCTTGACAATTATCAAAATTAGACCCATTTATAACTGTATAAGCACCATTAATGTAAACAGCACCACCTTCCATCCTAGAGGAATAATCTGAGAAATTAGATTTTGAAATATTAGCATAAGTACCATCTACATAAATTGCACTGCCCTGATATGGATCTTTCCTATTATATTTTGAAGAATGTTTGAAAGTAGAATTGTCAACCAAAGTATTGGAACCGCTTATATGGATAACTCCACCTAAATATGCATAACAGTATTCAAAGTTACAATCCAAAACCTTAGCATCACTACCACTAATTTCGATTGCTCCACCGTGAGCATAATCATTTTTAGCTGTACTTCTTGTAAAGTTTGAACGTGAAATGGATGCATCTGCACCATAAATAAATATTGAACCACCATCATAGAGAGTGGTTGTACAATTATCAAATACGTTTTCAGTGATGTTTACATCATCACCCCATACTGATATGGCACCACCGTAATTAATGGCATCACCATATGCAAAGTCAGAGTTTGAAATGGTTGCACTATCACCCTGCACATATATTGCACCACCGGAACCGCCTAAGACGCCTTCTGCGCTGTGGCCTGATGCAAGATTATGCCTGAACAATGAATCATTTACAAGAGTATTGAGACCGTCGATAAATATTGCACCACCAATATATGCCTGAGTTGCGTCAAAAGAACAGTTTAAGATTTGAGTGTTGTTACCTATAATATAAATTGCACCACCATTATTAACAGCAGTACAGTCTTTAAATTCAGTTTCATTAATTATTACGTCATTTCCTGTGATGAAAATTGCTCCTCCATCCACTTTAGAAGAGTCTTTACCCGCATCAATGTAAGCTTCACTAGCTGTAAAACTTGATTTTGAAAGGGTCAGATTATTTCCTATAACAGATAATGTACCTCCACGGGTACTTGAAGTATTAACACCATCAGGTTTTGTTTTACTTATACCTTTATTATTATTACATGTGATATTGTATATAATACCGTTATCACCTTTCCAGTATACTGCACCACCATCGTCGCCAGCAATGTTGCCTGTAAATGTAGAATTGGACAAAGTACAATTATCCCCTGCAACATATAACGCAGCACCTTCCAAATTAGCGCCATTTCCTGTGAATTTGCCATGATCGATTAAGGCATCATGACCTTCCACATAAATAACACCACCAGATAAGTTAGCATTACAGTTTTCAAATTCACATCCAAGGATATTTGTATTATTTCCAATAATGTACAAAGCACCACCGTTTTGACCAGTAGAAGCGCAGCTACCAAATAAACATTCAACTATATCATTTTCATTACCGGTGATGAATAGAGCGCCACCATTAGATTTGACACTGCTATCAGTGAAATTGGATTTGCTTATTGTAACATTGGAACCGGTAAGACAGATTGACCCACCTTTAGAAGTAGAATTCTTTCCTTCGGTTGGATTATATCCGCTTATACCTCTATTTCCTACACAGGATATATTGAATATTGTACCGTTATTACCTTCCCAGTATACTGCAGCACCGTCATCCCATGCAATATTTTTGGTAAAATTGGAACTGGTTATATTACAATAATCTCCAGCAACATACACTCCAGCACCGTCATCGACTGCAGTGTTTTCATTGAAAGCTGTGAGGTTAATAATGGTATTGGGTGCGCTGATATAAATTGCACCACCTTTAAAAGCATTATTATTATTAAAATATGAATTTGTTATTTTGGAGATTTTGCCGGAATTATCCGATTCAATATAAACAGCACCACCATAATTGGTAGCATTGTTATTATTGAATGTACAATTAATAATATCTACTGAGGACCCAGGATTTACTTTAACTGCACTACCATCAATGCCTTTTGCATTAACGAAGATAATGTTTTTTAAAGTAACGTGGGAATTTCCTGCGATATTAAAAATAGCCCCTTCCTTTTCTGCATCCAATTCGTTGTTCTGACCATTTATTGTTATGCTTTTTGAAATGTCAATTACATGGCCACCAGAATATGTATAATTCTTACTTAACAGTAATGTATTGTCTTCCGGAGTTGATTGGATTTCACTTTCAAGTTCAGAGAAAGTTCCGGGCGGATCTTGCAAAATCTCATTATGGTTGTCTGTCATCTGAATGGTGTTTTGATCATTTGCAGCAGACAAAGAAATATTATTAACATTATCGTTTGCTGAAGCAATAGTCATAACAGAAAAAAACACGATGAACAAACAACAAATAACAAGTATTTGTCTCGTATTCATTAAATTACAACCTCATTTTTCAACAATATAATACTAATAAGCTTGCCTGAATATTATTAATTATATATTTAAGATATATATGCTTTTCTTTTATTTTTTCCAAAAAATATTAAAAATATTTTATAAAAATGAAACAAGATAATTCGACTGTTTAAAAATGAAAAATAAATGAAATGATATTTAAAATTTTAAAAAAATTCTATAAAAATTATTCATTCTACAATAGACGATAAACAACATACCTTGTCAAAAAATAAGAAAATTTGCTAAACTGTAAATAAAAATGAAAAAAGAATAAACATATTTATCAATTTAAAAAAAATTAATAATTAACTAGAAAATAAAACAATATCTTTTTTAAACTAATAAAAATCTACAATATACAAGAAAAATGAAAAAAATGCCATAAAAATGAATCAGATGAAAAATTTAAAAATAAAAAAAGAAATGAAAAGCAATTATTCAATTACTTTACTTTTAATGATTTCTACTCTTTTGAGAGGGTAGATTTTTTTAGCATTGTGGTAAATTTCAGATGCTAATTTACCGTTTACGCAAACTTTTACCAAATCATCAAATGATTTTTCAGCAGCGGTTTGTCTGAGTAAATCTTCGATAACACTTCTCATGTATTTTTGTTGGGAAGATTTAGCTCTTCTGATAGTTACTGCTAAAACTTGGAGTTTGATTTTGCGATCATCTTTAGTTGTAACTACTGCGGAAGCATCGATTCTGGAGGTTCCTCTTCTAATCATACTTCTTACATAATCAGTAGTGGTTTTGTGGCCAGTGAATTTTGTGTTTGCAACATCACCTGCAACATTATCAATTTCAAACCTGAGTTTGATGTATTGTTTTGAGAAATCTCCAGTTAATTCTCTCATAGTAACTTCTACGCCTCTTCCGATGAGAAGTTCAGGGTCTCTTGCAGGAGTTTCTCCAATTTCTTTATCTTCAAAGTTCACTGGTGTTTTGATAGTATACCAGGATTTTTCTTTCCATGTATCACGTACTCTACGTCTTGCTTTTGCTTTTGCCATTATATCAACCGTTTTTTAATAAGTAATATTATATAATAAATATAGCTTTCGCTATTAAAATTTTAAAAATAGTCTAAAAATACAGTATTTAACCAATATAATACTAACTGTACTGCAATAAGGATTATAAATAATTATTGATTTATAATCAGTTATTTGACTATTGTGAGTTATTCTCACTTTATTTAAAGAAAATATTTGTAATTAAGTTTTAATTAATAAAACCCGCCCATAAAGGTTATTTTTAATTATTTTATTCATGGTATATAAAGATTTTTAAAATCGACCCAAATTTTAAAAAAAATGAAGATTTCAAAAAATATATTTTGAAAATTCATCACAAAATCATCCACAAAAAACAGCAAATAATGCTTTAAATGACGAAAATAAGCCCTAAAATTACTTATTGCTGACGATTGAAAAGTGCAATAGGAACATATTTCTTATACAATCCACACTCATCAACGTCCATATTGTTTACAAAATCCTTGCTGGTCTTCTTGTTGCTCATGGAAAGCATCATATGAGTGTTTATATATCCCCTTTGGCTAATCAGCTTCAATAGCCTTTTACCATAGGTCAATTGAGGGTCTGCTATACGGTCGAGCATCAATTTCAGTGTGTTGTCCTCATCAAGGTTCAGCACCTCACACATGCCATGCATCTCATTGATGATTTCAGAAGCCCATTTTTTAAGAGTGATTTCCTCACCATCCCTTAAAAGCCTCATTTTATCATCATATGCCCCTTCAGCAGTTTTTTCCTCATTAATTTTTGCTTCCTTTTGCCAATCTTCATAATCTGATTCATTTTTAATCAGCATATAAATTAAAAACAAGTGCAAAAATTCCATATCATGACGTATAAGACCACATTTATAAAACGGATTAATATCAAGAGTTCTTATTTCAACATACTCAATTCCATCATCTTTAAGTGAATTCAACATGTCTGATGGATCTTTTGGCTTCAATCTGATTTGAGTGTAGAGTTCTTTTGCTTCGGACAAATCCCCTGCATCAATAAATGACTGCACATCCCGAGTAAAAGCTTCTACAGATTCATAACTAGGGCGCAAATCCTTTAAATTTTTATATCCGCATGAAGAATTCCTAAATGATGGTCCTTTAGTACTATAATAACTGCCATACATATCTCGGGCATCCATCAGGTGAATGCAGTCCTTTGAAAAGGAATCATGCAAGCCAATTGAGCATCCTGTCAGATAGATAATCAGCCAGCAATGCCTCAGGTAATTTCGGGCAATCTTCAAATAGACCTGATTTTTAAATTCCCTATAAGAAGAATCAACACCTGTGATTTTATATAACTTCCCCAAAACATCTTCAGCAAAAGAAAAGTTAAAATGAACGCCTGAAATCATCTGCTTTTTAAATCCGTACTTTTTAGCCAGTTCAATTCGGTATTTTTCAGATGCCTCACCTTCTTCACCATACCTTGCAATAGGAATCTTTTCCGTATATGGCAATATGCATGGAATTGACTGAAACCATAGATATTCATCATCCGGAAGGGAAGCATTGACCAAATCCGCCAAAAGAGAGAATACATTAAATGCTTCATCAATTGAGTCAAAAGTAGGTGTTATTATTTCAATTTGGCTTTCAGAAAAATCAGTAGTTATCAGGGGATTCTTTAACTTATCTCCAAAAACTTCAGGGTGCGGTGTTAAAGATAGTTTACCATCAGAATAGGCTCTAAGACTTTCCCATTCAATTCCAAAAGAGCCTTTTAATATTTCATCAGCAGATAATTTACACAAATTTGATAAATCCATTTAAATCCCCTACTGTTACTTACTATATAACTTGCGTTATTTAAATATTATTAAAAATAAGATGAAAAGTTAACTTTTCATGAAATTAACATGATCAATATATCTTTGCAACACCTCATCAATCGGTCCTTCATCCATTACCAATTTAATGCCTTGGTCATCTGCTTTTATTTTTGATTTGAACCCATATTGAACAGCAATTAAAACATCACAGTCACTGCAAGTTTTCAATACCTTACCGCCCTGATGTTTTGAATCTTCAGCAATTTCAATGTCCCTTTTTTCGACAAATTCCAATTTGTCATCCCAATCATAAACATAAACAGATTTTCCTTTTCCAAGATGCAAATCTACATTTTCACCATCGGAAGATACAACAGCCAATCTCATTTCACTCACCTACATATTAATTTAAAAAAAAGCATTCAATCAAACATGACATTTAATTAAATGCTCTTGCAATTATAATGATTTTAAACTTCTGCACCATCTAATGCATGAAGACATGTGCAATCTGCTTCATCATCAACATTTTTTATAAAATTATATATCAATTCAAGTAGCTCAACTTCTTTTTCAGCAACCATTTCGAAAACTTCATCAATTGTCAGAGCATCATCTGAAATTCCTGAAGCATAATTGGATACGATGCAGATTGAATTATAGCACATTTCCCTTTCACGAGCCAAAGTAACTTCAGGAACGCCAGTCATTCCCACAAGATCGCCTCCAAGCATTTTAAACATTTTAATTTCAGCAGGAGTCTCGAATCTTGGTCCTTCTGTACAGACATATGTTCCGCCTAAAATCACATCCCCTGATTTATCCAAAACATCCTTCAAATTGCCACAATAAGGTTCTGTAACATCTATATGGACCACTTTATCTTCATAAAATGTTTTTACTCTATTCTGTGAAAAATCTAAAAAATCATCTGGGATAACGAATGAACCTGGAGGCATCTCCAAATTCATGGACCCTACAGAGTTTGTAGCAATTATCTTTGTAACACCAACATTTTTCAATGCATCAATATTGGCTCTGAAATTGATTTTGTGGGGAGGAATGCTATGGCCTGATGCGTGGCGAGGAATGAAAGCCACCTTTTTTGAAAATATATCCAAAATGGAAACTTCCACATCACCGTAATCGGTTTCAACCAGTTTTTTAGTGCATTTGTCAGCCTTGTTGGTAATTTCATATACCCCGCTGCCGCCGATTATACCAATCATCAACATCATCCTTTTGTAACAGCCAATGGTTTAACACGTGCAACCAATTTTGCAATTCCTGTGCTATCAGATACGCGAACAACACTATCCACATCTTTATAAGCTCCAGGAGCCTCTTCGGCAATTACATGCTTACTGCTGGCCTTGATTTTAATTCCTCTGTTTTCCATGTCTTCGGTAATTTCATCTGCGGAGTAATCCTTCTTAGCCTGAGACCTTGACAATACTCTTCCTGCACCATGAGCTGTGGATCCGAATGTTTCCTCCATTGCAACTTCAGTTCCGTGCAATACATATGATGCAGTCCCCATAGTTCCCGGAATCAATACCGGCTGTCCAACATCTCTGTATTTTTCAGGAACTTCTTCATTTCCAGGACCGAATGCACGGGTCGCTCCTTTTCTGTGAACAAGCAAATCCTCTTCACGGTTATAAACCTTATGGTTTTCCATTTTAGCGATATTATGAGCCACATCATAAAGAATATTCATTTCCATATCTTTTGCAGACTTTCCAAGTACATCTTCAAATGTTTCACGAACCCAATGAGTTATCATTTGTCTGTTTGCCCATGCATAATTTGCTGCTGCAGACATTGCCATTATATAGTTTTGAGCCTCTTTTGAGTCAAGTGGAGCACATGCAAGTTGCCTGTCAGCAATATTGATTTTATAATTTTTATAAGCCTTGTCCATTATTCTCAAGTAATCGGAACAGATTTGGTGCCCGCATCCTCTGGAACCTGTATGAATCATTATGACAATCATTCCTTTGGAAAGACCATATACCTCAGCCACTTCCTCATTATAGATTTCATCAACGACTTGGATTTCCAAAAAGTGGTTTCCTGAACCAAGTGAACCTAATTGAGGAATTCCTCTTTTTTTAGCTTTATCGGATACGACACTTGAGTCAGCATCAACCATACGGCCGTTTTCTTCAAGAACTTCAAGATCTTCGCTCCACCCGTATCCATTTTCAACAGCCCATTCAGCTCCAAAATCGAGAACCTTGTCGATTTCACCTTCTTCGAGTCTTATTTTGCCTTTGCTTCCAACGCCTGAAGGTATATTTTCAAATAGCTTTTCTGTAAGCTCATCTATATGTTCTTCAATATCTTCAACAGTCAGATTTGACTTAATTAACCTTACACCACAGTTAATGTCAAATCCGACACCTCCAGGAGATACGATACCTGTCCTTAAGCTGAATGCAGCAACACCCCCTATTGGAAAACCGTATCCGAAGTGAATATCAGGAAGTCCGATAGAGTATTTCTGAACGCCCGGAAGACAGGCGACATTAACGATTTGCTGTACAGCACCCTCTTCCAAATTCTCAAAGCTTTCGTCATCAATGTAGAATCTTCCAGAAGCTCTCATCTGTTTGTTGTAAGAGCCTGAAATTTCATAAACATTATCCCTAACTTTTTTAATTTCGTCTTTAATAGTCATAAAAATCACAGAATTATTATGCTTTAATATTTATAGGAGATATTTAAATAAAGTTTCGGTAAAATCAGGAAAAATGAAAAAATATGTGAAAAATAAAAAAAATAGAATATCCCAAAGACGCTTAAAAAAAAAATTATTCATCAACAAACTGGTTTAAAAAGGAAATAACCTTATCCCCCATAAGAGCATAGTCCTCTTCCTTGAAATAATACTCTTTTTTAGTATTTTCTTGAATTAAAACTACTGAATCTGGAACATTATCCCTGAATAAACCTGTATCTAATATTGAATGGAAATAATTATTGTTTGTTCCAACAAAAAGAGATTTAGCCTTTATATCCGATAATTTATTGACAACATCAAATTTCATGTCGCATTCGTTTCTGAATTTGAAATCGTAGATGTCCCTAAAGAAGCATTCATCAGCAAAATCCTCAAAAATCACAGAAATATCATCATTATCAAAATTATCAAATGCAAATTTGGAGGATGAGTGGGCAAAAAGCAATGCGTTAATTGCAAGGAGCGCTTTATTTTTAGATGCACTATATTCATCACCCAAATCATCTACAGATTCAATTATAGCTTCAAAAGTCTTTGAAATGATGAATCTGTAACCGGAAACTTTAGCGGCGCTGTTTACAACAAATATAAATTTCATTTCATCAGGATATTCACAAGCCCATGTCAAAACCTGAAATCCGCCAATCCCTTCACCAATCAAACCCAAAATCTTTTTAATTTTGAATTTTTCATCCAGAAACTGCCTTTTGAAGTTTACCTGATCTCGGCAGTTATAACTTGGAAAATCATCATTCAATCCTGTTGATGATGGAGAACATGAACCTGGAGTTCCCAAAGAGCGTATAATGATAAAATAAAATTCATCAGCAAAATTGCTATTGTCTATTATATAACTATGGGAATTGCTTAAAAATGAGTAAATTCCCCGAAAGGTAGAGGAGAATATGATTGCATTGGTAATGTAACCGTCATCATCATATTTTGGAGTTCCATAAGTTGAATATTCAACTGCAACATTGTCAAGAACTCTCCCATATTCAAATTCAAAAGAATCCATCACGTGAATTCCCCTTTCGTTTAATGAATTAAAAATACTAGACATCAATAATAGGTATTACTTAAAAATATTTAAGTATTTTGATAACAATCGGCAAAACTACTTCCGAAATAGTGTCAATATACCTGCAGTAAGCAGAAACAATGCGCTAATCACATTAATATAATCCGCACCGACAATGACAAACATAGTTGCTATTAAAAAGCCTATACCTGCCAATTCCTCATTTTTTCTCAAGTAATATGTTGAAATGATTCCCAAAATAGAAGCCAATATTGCAATGAAACCTAAAAATGAAGTGTGTACCTGCCCAAAACTTTCGATAAAAATTAAAAAAGAGCCGGAAGTTATTCCAATAATGGAACCTAAAATACCCAAAATCGTTTCAAAAGTTCTTGAAATAGTTTTACGTCGTTTCATATTAAAATATATGGTTTTTATATTATAAATAACTTACAAATCGACAATAGCCTGAAGCTCATAGTGATTGATTTTTTTGACATCCATCATATGAAATGTTATTGCCTTAATTTCTGTTTTTCTTTCATGTTTTTGCCAATCGATTGGTTCACCGCAGATTGTTGCTTTGAGATTAAAAGCTCCGTCAAACTTTTCTATTTCAACATCAAAACTGGAAAAAAGCATAAAATCCACTTCATGGCAAAACAGCAACTCTTCAAGGTAATCATACAGCAAGGAAACTTCATCTTCCGAAGTTATTTCAAATGATTTGGAAATATCTGAAGATATATTGGAAGTATCTGAAATTATATTAAAAATAGCCAATCCTGCATTTTCAAAAGCCTCATTTAAATTATTCCCATAAGCTTTGAATCCAATGTCAGCAGTTACATCAAAATACTCATATTTTTTCATGATTTTTACCCCAGAATATTACTTTCCAAATGCTCTCTATCTCTTAGTTTATATTAGAATTTTAATAATAATAAGTATAGTGATTGATATGTTTGGCAATAAAGACACCACATTAAAAGCAGATTTAAGAAAAAAAAGTTCAATAAAAGATGAAATAAGATACAGTGACTATGATATTCAATCTTGCATGGTAATGCTTTGCGTGATAGTTGCATTACTATTATCCGTTATTTCTGTTGTAGCAGCAACACCAGGTTTGCTCTAAACTTGGTGCAACTATTTTTGAAAAAAAATACAATACCAAACCCTTAAGGCTGCACATTAGATAAAGCTTACCATGCAAAATCTAATGTTAACAGAAACTAATTTCCCGCAGGAAAATTAGATGACATATTCATCGGGGTTAAAACGCAATATAATTTCACGGGAATTTCCCTTAACCCCTTTTCCTGTAAATTTAGTATCAATCAACCTAACAAATTCCAGTTTGTCCAATGTCCTATTGAATGAAGAGCGACGAGCGCCGGTTTTATCCTCAAATAATTCAAACAGTTCTCCCGCAGTATAAACACCATCATAATCAGCTATTATTTTTAAAATAGCCTTTTCAGTGTCGTTTAAAGAATTAATAGTACGTTCGATATTTACAGATACAAGCGAGTCAATGGCCTTTTCATAGTGTTTTTCTAAAATTTCTCTGCTGGCGTCGGCTTCGGCAATATTTCCGCAGGATTTTAGAAGGTTGATTCCTATTCTCAAATCCCCGTTTTCATAGGTATACATTGCAATCTG
>NZ_CADCJB010000010.1:50405-80061 GCF_902801725.1 uncultured Methanobrevibacter sp.
GCCCTATTTCGTAAGATTTCTTCAATTTCTGAGTAGGAATACAATGGGAAATTTATTTCCTGAGGAATAAAAACAGTATTTACATTTTTATCAAATGCATATTTGAATTCCAAATCAGATAAGATAGCAAAAATAGCGGTTTTAACACCAGGATATTCCTCATATGCTCTCAACATATCATAAAAAACTTTATTGGCATTTTTACTTTGAAACAAGTAATTGACATCGTCCAATGCAATTACCAATGATTTTTCATTTTTTTGAAGATCCTTCATGATTTGGTCATAAATTCTTGAAAACGGAACCCCTGTCTCTGGAGGGATATGTCCAAACATTTTCTTATAGATTTGTGAAAATATTCCAAAACGAGTTGTATGAAGCTGACAGTTGATATAAACACATACCACCCTTTCAGTAGTCTTTTCAACAAGTTCGAACACTTTTCTAATTGCTGTTGTTTTTCCTGTTGCTGGTGAGCCTAAAACAATTGCGTTTGATGGTTGGCCTCCCCTAATGGCCGGCCTTATTGACATTGCCATTGCCTCCATTTGAGTATCTCTAAAATTATAGTTTTGAGGCATATAATCCGGATCAAAAGCATTTATGTTTTGAAAAAGACTTTCATCATACATCAAAATATCTTCTATTGCCATGGTATCTAATTATATTTTAACTATTATAAATCAATTATTATTTGCACATGTTAATGACATCAACATTTTCATTTTCGATTATCCAGTCAGTCAATCTCTCAGCATACATCAACTTTTTCCTTTTGAAATCATCGGCATCAGCCAAATCGGTTGGAAGGTTAGGTCTTGAATATTTGGTTACAACATCTCCAAAATCCATTCCGGCCAATGTTATTTCACTGGCCCCCAATGCCACTGCCAAAAATATGGCTCTGTCCCCATCGGTAAATCCTCCAAAGTTGTAGACATTTCCGACAGGCTGTGCTTGAGTAGTCCCCAATACATTGTTGAAAAATGGAGTAAACTTAACTACCTGGTCCAAATTATCTCCGTGAGCGTGAACAACAATATTTGCACCCCTAATATTAGCTAAAAGAATATCGTCAAGATTTCCGTCCAAATCTGTTGCAACGATGTCAGGAGACAATCTCTCTTCAATCAATGCGGTTGTTGCACCGTCTGCGGAGATTAGAACATAATCCTTCAAATCATAATTTTCTTTTAATTGGATGATATGCTCTTTTAAAGACGGTCCTGCACCAAATACAATATATTTATCTGAAAAACCAACTATCTGAGCCAGATCATCCAAAGTAAGACATCCTTCTTCGGACAATATTTCATCAAGTACTTTTGCTGAATTTTCATCATCGCTTCTTGAAAATCCAAAATCATCAAGAATTTCTTTATAATATCTTTCCCAAAGTCCAAATTCCATGTTTAAACCTCTTCATAATAATATAGGCCTTGAGTGATTAAATAATTTATCATCAACATCTTGAGTTCAATTGTTAACTACATTGATTTGCCTGCCGATCAACTTTGAATATGCATTGGAAATTTGTCTTAACGTGAAACCTACCATGAATGCAGATATGAGAGTTCTAATATTGACTGCTCCAAAAAGATTAGAATAGAACAGCCCGCACAGTATCAAAGAAATAGCCACCATTGTCGCATCAAAAGCTATTTTTATTGTTGAAAATCTCCAATTCGTTACTATATCTATTGCTTCAACGCACCCTTCCCCAGGAAGGGGAGCTATATCTGCGGGCATGGTGTTGATATTATGAAAATGCAACTCCAAGAGACATTATGAACAAACCTACAACAAATGAGCAAATCCGTTTAATCATAATATTAAATATATTTTACATCATCTTTAAGTTAACTATATTTCACAGATGCAGAATTGAATTTGTACATATGCTACATTAATGCCGGTTATCAATGCAGATGATATTGTTTCAATATCCCAAGACATATTTAAACACTACTGATAAAATAATATGATTATATGAACATTATACTAAAATATGCTTGGCAAAATTCAAATTAATGAATAAAGTCATATATAAAAATGTTTAATAAGTATGAAAGTAAAAAATATATATAGCTTGAGATTAAGCTAATTTTCTAGAAAATTGGAGGAATTTAATGAACGATATTTTATTAATGCTTCCAGGACCAACAACAGTGCATCCAAGAGTACTCAATGCAATGTCACAAGCTGTTGTTAACCACAGAAGCGCCAAATATGGTGAAATTTTAACCGAAACTACTGAATTAATGAGTAAAGTTTTCCAAACTGAAAATAATTCTTATTTATTAACTGGATCAGGAACCGCAGCTATGGAAGCAGGTATTGCAAATACCGTAGCTCCTGGAGAAAAAATGTTAAATGTTGTAGGCGGAAAATTCGGAGAACGTTTCATGAAAATAGCCAATACTCATGGAATTGAAACCAAAGAATTAGCAGTCGAATGGGGAACTGCAGTAACCCCTGAAGCTATCGCTGAAGCATTGGATGAAGACGAAGACATAAAAGCTGTAAGTGTAATACACAATGAAACTTCTACCGGTGTAGCAGCACCTATTGAAGAAATCGGTAAAGTAATGAAAAATTACGACGCCCTATATATTGTTGACACTGTATCTTCCCTTGCAGGAGATAAGGTGAATGTGGACAAATTCGGCATCGACGTCTGTCTTACAGGATCACAAAAATGTATAGCAGCACCACCGGGAATGGCTGCAATTACCTTAAGCGATGATGCATGGGCTGCTGTTGACAAAGTAGAAACAAATACTTTTTACTTGGATATGAAAGCCGTTAGAAAAAGCGGAGACAAAGTCCCTCCTGAAACTCCATACACTCCATCAGTTTCACTTACCTATGCAATGAATGAAGCATTGAAAATGATTATGGAAGAAGGATTGGACAACAGAGTAGCACGCCACCACAAAGCTGCTAAAGCCAGTGTGGAAGCTGTTAAAGCTTTAGGTTTAGAATTATTCGCTGATGAAGCAGTATCATCTGCTACCGTTACAGCAGTTAAAATGCCTGAAGGAATTACTGATGCGGACTTTAGAGGAACAACCCGTGACAAATATGGCGTAGAATTAGCTGGCGGACAAGACCACTTAAAAGGAAACATTTTCAGAATCGGACATATGGGAAATATTTCCTACAAGGAATTAACCCAAACCTTTGCTGCTATTGGTATGACTTTAAAAGGTTTAGGTGTAATTGATGAAGCTGGCGCAGGTGTAGCTTCAATTGCAGAATCATATTTATGATTCTGTCATCTCTTTTTTTAAATCACAAATTATGTAAAAAATATATTACTTATAAGTTATATATGAAAAGTTACACTTGAAATAGACCACTCATGAAAATTGTTATAACTTATATCTGAAAACTTACACTTGAAATAGACCTCTTTTCTGAAAACTTATAACTTATATGTAAAAAGTTACACTTGAAATGCATGTCTGGACTGAAAACTTATAAGTTATATATGAAAAGTTACACTTGAAACAGACCTCTTGTGAAAAATTATTATAACTTATATCTGAAAACTTACACTTGAAACACACCTCTCAATTTCGAAAAATAATTATAATTTAAAAGTTACACATGAAACTTATGTCATTATAACAAAAAAAGTAATACTAAAAAGAATAGTAAAAACATTTTAAACATAAAAGACAAATATTATATAACTAACATAGGATGTGAAACTATGACAGACAATATTAAAAAAAGCGTTGAAGAATTGCGTAAACTTATTAACGTAGAAAATGTTATCGGCACTCCAATTGAAACAGAAGATAAAATTCTTATCCCAGTTATAAAAATAGGAGTAGGATTTGGAGCAGGTGAAAGTCTTCTTGGAAATGACGGAAACAACTTAATCGGTGCTGGTGCAGGAGTAGAACCAATATCCATGGTGTTAATTCCTAAAAAAGGAAATACTGCTGAAGGAGTTCGTGTTCTTGACTTAAGTAAAGGAACTGAAACCAATAAAGCATTATCTGACCTTGGTTTAATCGTATCTGATTTGATAAAAAATTATCTAGGATCCCAAAACTCCGACGATTATGATGAAGGGGAATACATCGAACCAGAATTCACAACATCCAATGAGGAAATAGAAGAATAGGAATCATACATGTTAAACATCCTAGGGATGATTATTTTAATAATCATCTTATTTATCATTATTTTACTGATTATTGGAATTAAGATATCACTTAATTACAATAAGAGAGGAAGTGAAATAACAGGATGTTTTAAAATACTTATTTTGAAAAAAATCACTGTTTACTCTCGAAAATTCCCTTCAGATGACGAAGATAAAAAAGAAGAGAAAGAAGAAGAAAAAGAGAGTAAGCAAAGAGATATTAAAAAGCTATTGAAACTAGCCAAACCTTGTTTTAAAGACTTTAAAATATTTTTAAAATCATCTTTTAAAGTTATTAAAGTTGAAAAAATTGAAAACCACCTAATTTTTGGGCTTGACAGTTTTGCAGACACAGGAAAATATATCGGAATAATCTGGGCAGTTTTAGCCATTGTTAATTCCATGCATGAAAAATTACGTTTAAGTGCTGAGCCATCATTCAATGGAAGCCAACTGGACGGCAAAGGGGTTAATGAATTTGAAATATATCCTCTAAAACTTTTAATTCCAACAGCCAGACTGATTTGCAAAAAGGATGTTAGAAAATTTATAAGAGGTGTTTGGGATGAGCGATAGTGAATTCTTTAAAATAAACCAAAACACCGAATACAAGTTTAAAAAAAATTATGGTTTTACATTTGTTTTTGAAGAAAAGATTTTAGAGATAGATGAAAAAATTTCGTCTGCAGAAATAAAACCCCTCGGAATAATTTATGAAGAAAATGGCGAATATTACCTATCACCCCTAGATAGAATTGATGATATTGAAGCAATTATGAAAGAATTTGTTGAAAGTTATTTGAAATGAAAAAATTGTTTTCAGTCGGTAAAATTGCTCTAAAAAACTACTGGGCAACTTATATATCATAAACACCAATATGAAACATGACCGGTGAAAAATGGTACCTGTTCATTGGCATGAACTAAAAAGTAGGTGATACAATCATCCACCAGAAATTCGACAAGCTTTCAAAATTATCATGCAGAATCTTTGCAAATTCACTATTGCGATTCATTGGCGAAAAACCGGGAATTCGAAACATTTACACTTATGAAATTTACACTCCAGACCATAAATTGAAAATATTGGACATGGTTGTTGAAACGGCAAACGGTTATTGTATTGACTTCGAATTTCACAAAACAAATACAACAGAAGAAATTATTTTGAGGAATATACAATATGCGGTAAATTTCAGACTAGAAAAAAAGGAATATATAAAATCTTATGTCATATCGCTAGCCGATGCAAAAAGATCTATTAAAAAAGCAAAAATAGGACCTGACTTGGAAATAGAAATTCCATTCATATTTTTCAAAGATTACAATGGGGATGAAATATTAAAAAACATTAAAAACAAAATTGAAAAACATATTAATATAGACGAATATGATCTATTCAATTTGATTTTGATTCCATTTATGAAACATGAAAAAAGCGATTATGAAATAACAAAAGAACTGATATATCTTGTAAACGAAATGGAACTCAAAGAGGAACAGCAATACCAAATCAAAGCATGCCAAATAATACTTGTAGACATCTTCATTCCAAAAAATGAAAAAAAGAAAATGATAAAAGTGGTAAATATGGGAAGCGAATTTTTAGAAAACTACGAAAAAGAACTAATACAAAATGCTGAAAAAAAAGGAAAAAAAGAAGGTAGAAAAGAAGGTAGAAAAGAAGGTAGAAAAGAAGGTAGAAAAGAAGGAAAAATTGAAGAAAAAGAAAGATTTGCAAAAAAATTAAAAGAAGACAACATACCCCTAGAAAAAATAATCCAATACACAGGACTAAGCCTAGGAGTAATCAAAAAACTATAAAAGCTATTTCGGAAGAGGAACATCTTCACTATCCACAACCACCTCAACAATAATTGGTCCTACAAGATTATTCTCAAGCAATAACCTTAAATCATCAAGATTATCTACCCTAACACCATCAATACCATAAGATGCAGCAAGTTTTACAAAATCAGGATTTTGTAAGTTGACCTGGTAGGGGTTCATACCATACAATGATTCTTCCCATTGGCGAATAATTCCAAATTCGGAATTATTTAAAATAAATACAATGACATCCAAATTATTTTCCTTTAACGTAGCCAATTCCTGAATATTCATTTGAAAATCGCCATCTCCATTAATTAGAATTATTTTCTCCCCGCTGGCAATGGATGCTCCAATTGCTGCTGGAAGACCATATCCCATCGGTGCAAGTCCTCCTGAAAACAATAGCTGACCAGGTTTGGTTGATTTTTTCAAAAGGGTAGTCCAAGTAGTGTGGCTTCCTGCATCTGAAACAATAATATTATCGCCAAATCTATTTAGAATTTCATAAATAGCTGCCTGCGGCTTCAAATCCTGGTCTATACCCCCAACAATTATCTCATTTCCGATTTCAAAAATTTCATCCAGCCAATTGACTTTGCTGAAATTTATATTTAATAGAAAGTCTTCAACTTTACCATGAATCGGATAATCACCAATTAAAATGTCTTTATTGATGTTTACATGAATTAAATTATCCGGAATTTCAGGCAGTGTCCTTTCGCTTGCTTTTATGCCCAGTGCAATTATGCAATCAGAATTCTCAAATGCATATTTTGCTCTTGGAGTTCCTCGAGTTCCAACCATCCCCAAGTTTAAATCATCACGTTCTGAAACAATGCCTTTGCCGTGAAAAGTTGTGGTAACAGGAATGCAGTATTTTTGAGCAATTCTTCTTATATTTTCAGTTTGGGACCTTGCTCCAGCACCTAAAATGAATAAGGGCTTATTGGATTTGTCAATTAATTCCTGAGCTTTGGAAATGTTTGACAAATCGTCTTCACATAAATAGCATAAATCAAAGTCTTCAAAATCTGTGCTTTGAAGGACATCTTTTGAGAGGTTAATATGAATAGGTCCTTTAGGATTATTTTTCAGTGCAAAAATTGATGCCCTTAAAACATACACAGCTTCAGTTCCATTCAACGGATTGTATGAATCTCTGGTGATATTTTTAAAAATTTCAACTTGAGGAGTTGTCTGGAAATAATCACTTCCCCTATATTTTAACTCATTATCACCAGTTAATACCAAAATGGGAATGTTGTCCTTGTATGCAGTTGCCAATGCCATAGTGAAGTTCAATGCTCCGGGAGAAGCTGTTGAAATGCAAACACCAATCTTACCTGTTGACCTGTAATATCCATCGGCAGCATGTGCAGCAGCCTGTTCATGTCTTGTCAGGACATGATGGATATCGGAACATGAAAGAGCCTTATAAAGAGGTATTATTTGCTCACCGGGAATTCCAAACACGTCGCAGATACCCTCTTCAGCTAAAATTTCAACAATTTTTTCACTAACGTTCATTCTTCAACCTCTTGATAAGAACCATCATACTCGCCAGAACCTTTAACCGGAAATACAACAGCTTGGGCGATTCTATCGCCTGATTTTATTTTATATTCAAACTCACCATGGTTATAAATCATGAACATCAGTGTCCCATAAAATCCAGGATCCCCAACAGCAGTCTGGACAGATACAAATGACCTTAAAAGGGTTGAACGTGGAAGATATAACATTGTATATCCCTTAGGAATTTTAATTTTCCGTTTAATGCTTGCAAGATATGCAGTATGTGGTTTTAGAGTATAAACGTCCCCCTCCATTTCCTTAAGTTTCGGCAAACTCTTTTCATTGTCAATAAGTGACCCTGCACTTTCTTGAGTATAAATTTTATCCAATTCCAAGTCTATTCCTGACGGTTGAACCAAATCTTTAAAATTTGGAAACAGTTTTACAAGTTCCTTTTCTCCGAGCATCATATCAAAACCTTTTAATAATCTATTTATATTATCTATGTTATAAATTTTAAATGGTGATAAAAAATGCCTGTAATAACAATAGCTGGAAATGACGGAATTAGTGTTGAGAAAAAAAGAGAAATGGTTAAAAATGTATCAAAAGTAGTTGCAGACGCTTATGATTTGCCAATCAAAGCGATAACTGTTTTAGTACAAGCCTATCCAAAAGAAAGCATAGGCGTAGCCGGAGAACTATTATCAGATAGAAAGTAAAAATAAAAAAGGGAGTTCTGTGAAAACAAAACTCCCTATTATACAGACTAAATGTGCTAAAATATATTTCAACACAATCTTATATTGTTATTGCAATATATTTAAAAATTTTGATTCAAACCTTCCTATAAATATCATCATCCAATCTTTGGATAAGATTCAAATCTATAAGTTCATTCAAGTACCTGCAAATTTTCTTATCGAAATTTTTACTTTTATATCCTGCAAGACTTTTTTTGAGTTGAGCGAATGTAAACTCTTCATCGGCATGATCGTGAATTATTTTTTGCCATGGGGTCAGATTAAAAATTATATCATCAAGAGGATTTTCAACTTCGTCGAAATTCCAAACATCATCACTAGTCTTGATTTGAAATTCATTTTCCAGTTCATCAATATGGTCTGTTAAAACATCAAGGTGAGGATGATTCGAAAGACCGTTTTTATGCTTGAAAATTTTATTTAAAAATTCGTGTTTTGAATTGTTTAAATTTTCTTCAGCTTCACTTTTGGTTTTGAAGCTTCCTAGGATGTATACCCTATCATCAAATACCTTGACAATTTTGTATGAATCGCTTTCATCACAGTATTCAATCTCCCCAAATTCATCAACATTCCAGTTGTGGTCAAGCAAAAAATTTCTTGAAAATGTTGCATCCTCCAGATTATCAAATACCCCAAATATATATTCATCACCGGCAATTTGCTTTTTAATAACATACTCGTCAAAAATTCTTGTAATGTTTAAGCCGTACTTTGAATTGTTAGGATTTCGAATTTGTCTTTTGGCAAGTTTTGAAATTATATCCTTGTTGGGTTTTTGTGTAAATTCCCCTAGGTAACACAGCTTATTTTCTATGACTTTCATCAGAATATAATGATTTTCATATTCAAAAATTTCATCATGAATATTTTCAAGACTCCAGTCATGACCCACTAAAAGATTGCGTGCAAAAACTGCAATATCCTTGGAGTCAAATTTTCCATATATGCGTGAATTCTTAACCACTGTGAAATTATTCTTATTTTTACGAATGTACTTTTCTGCCATCACATTAATTTTAACTTTGAAAATTAATATAAATTATGTTTCAACATCAAAACATTCAAAGATTAAACCAACAAAGAGAGGTACATTTCAAGTGTAAAAGCTTTAAAATTTGAATTTTTTAAAATAAATATTTATTTTATTCCCAAATATGAAAATCAACTTATTTTATCCTATATTACAATGAAAAATAGAATTTTTTTAAAATATTTGCACTGGCTTGAGAATTGCTGAAATATGGCAAAAATCTTGACTTACTGGGAAGTGAATTTGTTACTGAAAGGCATTTTAACATCTCCAAAATTAAATTATCTTATCCGATATAAACTTTCAACCCAATTGATAATATCCATTTACCCCCTAATAATTTTGATAATTATTAATATGATACATTAATCAATCAGAGGCTGTCAATAAGCGGGAACTGATTTTAAGTACTCTGGGCCAATTTCGCCAATTTGAACCAAAATCACCGAATTTTTCAAATTTTTTTGATAAATTTTTCAGAAGAAATTGATAAAATGTAATATATTTTTAACTTAAACTTGACATTTTGAGTTTAATGACAGTGTATGCCCGAAATTGACAATCCCCTTATAATCTAAAGATATAATTTAAAAATCCAAAATTTCATTGAAAAAACAGGATTCAAAGAAAAATAAAAGAGTTATTGTAAAAAAATTTCATTCTAGATAATAGCTAAAAATAGATTTTTGACAAAATAAGCCACAAAATATGACAATTCAAGACAAATATTAACAACATTACGGAAATTAAAAAAAATCTGATAACTGAATATTGCAAATTTAAAAATCAAATTTAATTCCGCCCAACCACATTCAAGAAAAATTTTAAAAAAAATCCACTCCAGTAATGAAATTGATGGATTCAACCAATTGCCCATCTGAAAAAATTCAATTGACACCTCCCACCATATGACACCTACAAGATTCACAAAAAAATCAGTCCTGTGAAATTACAATGAGTACATTGAAACTAAAATTTGAAAATCAAAACCAAATTATAATTTTGAATTTCACAGCCAAACAGCAGAAATCCACCCATTACTTGAAAAAATTTTCTCTACAATAACGCATCCCCACATGTTTTTATGAGTTTTCCCCACCAGCCAACCGAACTCAATATCCATATAAACATTATATGAAATATCAAAAATATGATTAATTAAATTGATTTAAATTTAATTTCTATTAAAATTATATAAGCCAAATGAAAATTAAACAATAAAAAATGCCTTAATATCAAATCTCCAGATAAGATTAAAATTTAGGCATACCTAAAAATTTATATATGATGATAAAAAAAGAATAAAGTAGAAAGTGTGAGGTTGCTCATTGTATTACACCAGATTATCAACAACCCCACACTAAACAAATTTCATGAGGTGAAAATATGATCATTGGAATCGAAAATCTAAAAGCTAAAAAAGATCAAGAAAAAGAAAATTCTGAATAAAAAATATTTATAAAAATAAAAAAAAAGAAAATAGAGAATTAATTTCCTATTTTTTAACTTTAACTACTTTTCTGGCAACATCCTTAAGATAGGATGCCTGATAAACAACATTTCTACCGACTTTAAGTTTATTTAACACTGCTTTTGGAATGGTAACTTTTGCAATTCCTTTTTTATTGGTTTTTGCAACGTATTTTTTACCCCTGAATTTGAAAACAATTGTTTTGCCCCCAATGGCTTTTTTCAAACTCGCTTTAAGAACAAGATTGGATGATTTTTTAACCTTAAATGTTTTTAAAACAATAAGATGGGCGATTATTACTTTTTTAGATGCTTTTACAGATTTATAAATTGCAGTTACAGTATATTTTTTAGGAGCATATTTAACAGGCATCTTGACTTTAGCAATGCCCCGTGAATTGGTTTTGACATTTTTAATTGTTTTGGAATTGACTTTGAAAGTTACAAATGCGTTTTTAATGACCTTGCCGTCACGACCAATAACTTTAACACCATAGTAATCAATGCCATAAATCACTTTGCTTTTTAAAGCCCTAATTTTTATTGGGGCGTAATCAACACAAACACCAACAAAATATGATTCTTCATATCCATCTTCACCAGCATATTTTAAATAAAAATTCCAATCCCCTACTTGAAGTCCTGACAAATCAAGCATTGCAACACCGTTTTTTATGTTTGCTGCATATGTTTTAGAACCTATTTTTGCAGAAATTTTTCCTCTGCAGTTCTTTGGAACTTTAAAGTAAAGCAAATTTTTATCCCCAACATGGACGCTGCTTTCATAGTTAATTGTAGGACAAACCGTTAAAGATCCATTGACCTCATCTACAGAATAATCTATGCCCGTGTATCTGACTTTAATATGGTATTCTCTAGGATTTAGGTTATTCAGCTTAATTAGAGCTTTTCCATTAACCAGTTTAGCTGAATTATATAATTTGTCATCCAAGTATACTTCCAAACTTCCCTTTGCATTGGCCGGAAGAATGATGTCTGCACTATAGCTGTCACCAAAATAAACGGTATCCGGAACCCTTATCACATATCCAATTGTAAAGTTATCGCATATGGATATCGGGAAGTATTTGTCATCACCAAGATAAGAAACATTGATAGTATAATTTCCAGCACCTAATTTTGAGATGTCTATCAGCAGGTCCTGGCCTGATTTTTTAGTGTGAATTGGCTGACCGTCAATCATTACCCTAAACAGCTTTTCTTCCAAATCTTCAGGAATATAAACTGAAATATAATTCTCCTCACCGTATCGATAAATGTAATTTGGATAAAATTCAATGGAGTATGTTGTATTTGCATTGATTATTTTTGTTCTTGTGAAGTTTTTGGCATCTACAACTACCTTAATTTCATGATTTCCACAGGTTATATCATTAAATAAAGAATATAATAATTCTCCTGATTTATCCAAAGCCTTTTTAGTGATCAGTTTTGAGTCAATGTAAAGACTTACATACCCACTGGATGCTGTTTCAACACTAATGCAATCGTCATGATCCAGATAAATGGTTTTAGGAATATTAATTACTGCATTGGTTACAGTGAATGTCAATATTTTCAAATGGGAAATGAAGTAATCATCACCAGAGTAATTCATCATTATCTCATGATTTCCCAAACTCAGCGAAGATATCAACGATTGATTGAAAAAAACAAAGGGGCCATCAACATCGGTTCTATTGATTATTTTCCCGTCAAGATAAATTTCAACACATCCTCTTGCTGACCTTGGAAAGAGTATTGCAGGCATGAATTCACGGAATTTTCCGAATTGCAAAACCTCTTCGGGAACTAAAAATCGTGGAGTGTGATTCCTAGGATAAAGCATTACTTTCAAATCATGTGTGACATTCAACTCAATATCATTATAAAAAGCAGTTATATTGTAGGTTGTAGAGTCAAATGGAGGCCATACGTTAGGAACAATAGCAGGAAATTTTTGAGGGGGAAGTTCAATTGGAATGCTAATCTTAGTAGTGTTAACTGTTCCATTATATAATGTATAATCATTTATTTTTACTTCGAGATTTCCTGAAACATTTTCCGGCAGGTCAACTGCAATGTTTGAAAGATTCTCCCTGTATACTTTCTCCTCAAAAGTTATATTAATTTCATCTGCAATTTCCACATCATCGGTTTGTTGGTTGTTTTCTGGAAGTGCCTGTGAAGTCATGTTGTCTGCTGCATTAACACAGGACATGGAAATGACTAAAATAATCATTAAAAAAATAATCTTGCCAAACTTCATCAGATTATATTATGGATTAAATTATATATAAATCTGAATTATTTGACAACGCGAATTATATTTTTAACGGAAAGTCCACCATAACTTGTAACGATATTGTATTTTCCTAGCCTGAGATTCTTATTGATAGTAAATGAAGCAATTCCTTTTGAATTTGTTTTTATTGAGTATTTTTTGCCTTTGAACTTGACAGTCAATATTTTATATTTGAAAAGTTTTCCATTGCCATCAAGCAGTTTTACATTGAATTTTGCGGTTTTTGATTTCTTTTTGGATAGGCTTTTGGTTATTATATTTGTTTTGATTACAACCTTATTGGACACCTTGAATCCTTTATATGAAGCAGTTATTGTATATTTGCCCTGGTTGAATTTAAGTTTTAATGATGCAATACCCCTACTATTTGTTTTGACGTTGTATGTTTTACCAGCAATGTTTATTTTAGCATATACACCACTTGCTACCCCACCGTTATCGTTTAAAACACGTATCTGGTATGTTTTTGAACCCAAATAGTATTTTGTTATGTCCTTATTGGCAGTGATTCTTGAAACAACATTGATTGTTTTGGTTATTTTCTCACCAGTGAAATCATTTATTATTGTTACTTCGTAATTTCCGGCTTTTTCAAGAATATTAATGGATGCATATCCATTTTTATCTATTATTGCACTATATGAAACTTTATTGATAATAAAAGTTGCTTTGGAGGTATTTAAAAGTTTAACTGAATATTTTGAATTGTAGGCTTTTATTGAAGAGTCTTCAGCAATGATTGAGGTTCTTATGTGAATTGCTGATTTTGCACTGGACTTGAAGTAATTGTTACTTCCCAGATAGTTAATGACTACCGGATAATCTCCACAATTTAAATTAATACTTATTTGAGCTTTTCCGTTATTGTCTGTAATCTTTTTGTATGTTTTATCCCCAATGACAAATTCAACCGGCTGATTTTTAACCGGATTTGCGTAAATGTCTTTTAGAACAATTGAATACACATTATTTTTTGAGTAAACTGCAGACAATTCATCACAGATTATTTTTGTTTGAGCAACATCAATTTTAAAGCTACCTTTCAACTCATCGAAGACATAATCATTTGGATTGACCAATGACACAACAACATTATAAATTCCATTCGGAAGATTCTTTAATGAAATTACATCATTAACCTTTACAACTGTAACATTATCATTTATTTTTACAATCAATGAATCCTTAATGCTTTTTGATGTGCCAAATCTTAATGTAGCGGAATTTTGATAGACAGTACTGTCAAAGCTTAAGCTAACTTTTGATTTGACCTTAATGCTTCCTGCAGAATTAGATTTGAAATAGTTATTGCTACCATCAAACAGGTAATTGGCAGCGTATTGGCCAGCGGCCAAATTCAAGTAAATACGGGCAAAACCGTCAGAGCCAGTGTAGTTAGAATAAACCTTATTGGCCACATTAAATGAAATCAACTGACCTTTCACAGGATTTGAATTAACATCAACCAAACGGACACTAAAGCTTGAAACAACATTATTGAAAGCATACCTACCATTAGCATCAACCAATGAAACATCAACACCATACTTAGCATTCGCCAAACCAGAAAGATCTAAAACAGCCACACCATTTTTAACATTAACACTATAAGCCTTACCATTAATAACGAACTTTGCAACATCATTGATGCCTTTTGATACAGATAATTTTAGAGAAGCAGAATCCTGGAAAACATCCTTACTCAAACTCAAAACAACCCTTGATTTACTCAAAACAACCCTTGATTTAATCTTAATATTACCTGCGGAATTAGATTTGAAGTAATTGTCACTGCCAGCGAACAAATAATTGACAGCATATTGGCCAGCGGCCAAACTTAAATAAACACGGGCAAAACCGTCAGAGCCAGTGTAGTTAGAATAAACCTTATTGGCCACATTAAATGAAATCAACTGACCTTTCACAGGATTTGAATTACTGTCAACCAAACGGGCACTAATGCATGTACTCTCATCATCAACACCAACAACATCACCTGAGATAATTTTTGTACCCCCTACATTAACAGTGAAGCTGGAAGCGATATCATTAACAACATAATTATCATCCAATGAAATGTCCATATCATATTTTCCATTTTTCAAATTGGTTATATTCAAAATACCTACACCATTTTTGACATTGACACTGTGAGATTTGCCATTAATGATGAATTTTGCAACATCGTTAATGAGTTTGGAGAATCTTACGGTAATATTAGCATTATCCTGATATTTGTCAATGTTCACATTTCCATCAACTTTGCATTTTACATAGATATTGGATGAAGTGGAATTTTTGAGATAATCATTGTCTCCTTTAAAATCGGCGCGTAAAGTATAATTTCCTGCTTTAAGATTAACTGGAACATGAACAACACCTTTATCGTCACTGATTAAATCAAATTCACCATTTAAAGTAATTGTAATTCTTTTATTTGAAAGCAGATTGCCTTTCTCATCAATTATAGTAATATTATATAATATATTATCCTCATCAGTGATGACAACATTATTTGTGATTAATTTTACATTTCGAATATCTATAGTAAAAGAACCAGAATAATCAAGTTCCCATAATAAACTATTTAAAACTGTAACATTCATCTTATAAATGCCGTTTGGTAATTCATTCAATTTTAATGAATATTTACCATTGTTTAAATTAATTTGATGAACATCATTGTTGATTGTGGCAACCAAAGGCATATTAATATAATCTAAACTTGAAAACTCAATAGAAACGTTGTTTAAGGTTCTTAACACAGTTACATCCAATGGGAGTTTGAATTTAGGAACATCAAATGAAATTGTATCATCTGACGGATTATATCCAACTGCATTAAATTCCGCTGAAATATGTATGGTTGTTTTATCCGCAATATATTCAAGATTTGCATATCCGTTTTTAACGTCAACATTGAAAACTTTACCGTCCACATTTAAGGCAACTCTTCCTGATTTTAATGAGTTACCATATTGGTCAAGAACCTTCACGCTTATATTTATCAGATTTCCCTTAAGATCATATCCTATGGTTGCAGTAGTATTTATCGGGTTTAAAATTGTAAATGCTTTAATAGCAGCTACTTGAGAGTCATAATAGTGGGATGAATATTTCCAACTGCAATCATACAAATCCACCCAGTTTATTCCATCATAGCTGACAAATGAAATATTTGGAGAATACAGCATGTTATTGAAACGTACTTCTTCAGAAACAGGAACATAAGCTTCACCAGAAACGCTTATATTAAAAATGACTTCAAATATATCTCCTTTAGTTAATGGAATTAGTTTATCCAGATTCATAGTATAATACCCTGGATTTGAAACTCCTGATTGGTGGTGCTTATATTGGCCATTTACATTAATTGAAACTGTCCAATTAGAAATTTTATCGAAGTATGTTGAAACTGAAGCGAGATATTCATTATCGGTTGCAGTAAATACGTTCTTATACCAGACTTTGCTTGAGGAGTTCATGAAGAAATCTGTAATGCCTGAAATGTCATATTGGTAGTTTTTATCCAAACGAATTGTATCATTGAAAATGATTGCAAAAGAAGCATCAATTACACCAGGCTGTGCAAATTTGGTATCATAGTATGAAACATAGAAATATCCGTTTTTGCCCCAATCATCTCCCCAACTATTTTTAACAATCCATGCACCATCACCAGGAGGAGCTGTTCGATAAAAATTATTTCTGGAGAAGTTGTCATCCCAACCGACAATTGTCACAGCATGATCAATAGGATTGTTTCCAGAATAGTAATGAGCATTTTTAGAATTAATTTGTCCCATACACATGGTTGTTGCAACGGCACCATATTTCATCAGTGCAAGTTTTATGGCATCATTGTCAGTATAACTGTTACGCTTTAGGAACATGACATTTTGCACATGGTAGATGCTGTTTAAAACATGTGATAAGTGAGATTTATCATCATATAAATCATCTTTTTCCAGAATAGGTCCCAGCCAACTTGTAAGATAACCCAATGCCATATAAGGTTTACCCCCATCGTTAGTGCTATACTTCCAACCATAATCAGAATATAAAGCTATCACATTTTTCATATTTTCTTCAGATAAATCTACAACATCACCAGTTGCTTTTAAAAGACATGATTCAAGAACTGCAATAGGTGCAAATGCCCAGCAATTACCGCCTGATTGTTGGTCTGCTACTGGACTTACCAAATGTTTATCGATTAAACTGAAATAGCTTGGTATTTCATCAATTTGTTCGGAATCGACTTTCACCATAGTATAATTGCCACTTCCAATAACCATGTTGATTGAAGATGAATTATATATATTTTCCTCCTGAAGAGCATGATTTTGACTGAATGAGTTTGAATTTTCTGTTAAATTACATAAAAGAACATAACCTGCACCACCGCAAAGCAATGCATTGTTATCGTTGAATGTATTGTTTGTGATTATACAATTCTTAGAATTGTCAATAAAAAGAGCGCCTCCATTTAATGCAGTGTTGTTTACAAATTTTGAGTCACTCACAGAAAATGCTCCGTACAAATGATAAATTGCTCCTCCGGAATACTTAGCAATATTGTTACTTGCTTCAATGTTTGCAAGTGAAACTTCAGAACTGAGTGAAGATATTGCTGATCCGAAGGTGGAACTGCAATTCTCGAAAGTTAAGTAATCGCCGTTCAGTACAGATGATTTTATATAAATTGCACCACCCGCATCGCCAGTCGAATAGGAATTGACAAACCTAGATTTTGATATTCTAATATTATTTGTATTCAAACATGCAATTGAACCACCAAAGTTAAGGGAATATGAATTAATAAACTCTGAATTAGTAATTAATAAGTTACCCCCTTCCTGATAAATTGCACCCCCATATTCCGCATGAGTATTTTTAAAAGTGCAGTTATCAATAGTAACCTTTGAATTACTACCAGTTGAATAAATTGCACCTCCAAAACAGTTATTATACCTATCAGTAACATAACCTTTTCCACTATCAAAAATAACATTCTTTGCATCGAAATTAAGATAATTTTTTATAGTTAGACCTGACAATGTAATGTTTTCTACTTTAAAATTATTTGAAGCTGTAAAAGCGACACCGGAATATCGGATTGTTGTATTTTGATTGTTAGAACCATAAATAGTAACATTAGTAATGTCTTTCGGCTTATTCAGATTATATTCACCTTCCTTTAAATAGATACTTGAATTAGTCTTTATCCTGTCTGCAGTCAAATATTTATAAGGATTTTGCGAAGACCCATCTCCATCATCATTTTCACATGAAGCATCAAAATAATAGCTATTTTCATTATTGGACACTTCTCCATCTCCCATTAATGTCTGGTTTTCCGAAGCAAATGAAAACGGAAGCACCAGTGCGAATATAAACAAAAGTATTATCAAATATTTATAATTCATAACAATCGCCTCTACTGTATGGGTATGTTTGAAGTAATTAAATAAGTTTTCTATAAAAATATGCAAACTTTAACAAAATCAGCACCGCCACATAACTATTGAAAAACACAGCAAAAAAAATATTTAAATAATCTTTTCATCAAAGATAGAACTATAACATATTTTTTACATCTACTGGAGAGAGTGATAAAATGGAAAACAATGCAATAGCTTACGGGATTCTTTCTTTTATAATACCTGGACTTGGTCAGGCACTAAATGGATATACAAAAAAAGGAATAACAATGTTTGCAATAGTAATCTTTTTGAACATATTCATATATTTCTTCATAAACAATCCGTTCGGACATTTCATAAGCCTAATCTATTCCCTATATGCAGGATATGATGCATACAAAACATACTGACCCAAAAAAGAGACAGAGAAATCATCACCAAATAATAAAATAAAGCATCAATAATTTTATAAGAAATTGTAATAATGCCAATATAATAGACTATAAAATTGATTAAAACATAGCAATGATAAAAATTAGATTAATTAAAATAATTAGTGTATATGTAAAAAAAATAAAATATAAGTGAATAAATGATTATTCACTCTGCGGTTTAATTTTAGTAAATATGACTGCAAAGACCATAACTGAAATAATAATGATCAGGTCAATTGTTATTTCAAACGGCTTGGCTGTGCTGAATAATGTAATAATACCAACTATCCACATTCCAATCAAAACAAAAGGAAGCAAGTATTTGATTATAAACATCCATGTTTTACCAACTTTAAATGTTGAATATTCATTTAATGCAGGCAGAAACTTGTCCACACCATAGAACCAAGCGAATATAATACATTGCACACCAATCAACAGCAAAATTCCAAATTCATTAACAAATGAATCAATAATACCAACAAGATAGCTACTGATACCTGTTGTTAGAATTAATGAACATGCACAACCGACAACTGCCAGAATTGTTGCTGCTTTCTTACGGGACCAACCCAATTTGTCTGCAGTTGAATTCAACATCGGCTCGAAAAATCCTAATGCTGAAGTAACACCAGCAAATAAAATGGCCAAGAACAATAATGGTGCTAAAATACGTCCAATAGGACCCATAATATTAAATATCATTGGGAAAACAACAAAAATCAATCCGGTACCCTCTGTAATCAATTGGGTCATAGGCGTACCTGCAGTAGCAGACATATAACCTAAAATTGAAAATACACCAAATGCAGTAAAAATTTCAAAAGCTGAATTGGATGCAACAACAATCAACACATTGTCGATTAATTTTGAATTTTCAGGCAAATAACTGGCATATGTAAGTGCAATAGCCTGACCCATACTCAATGAAAAGATAATTTGAGCAAATGCTGCCAACCAAATATTTACATTCAAAAGCATTCCCCAATTTGGAGTTAGTAGAGTATTAATACCAATACCAGCACCAGGTAAAGTCAATGAATAAATAACAATGATTCCCATAATTACAAATAATGCAGGAATGAGTATTTTTGAAACCTTACCTATTCCCTTATCAACATTTCTATGGGCAATGAACCACAGGATAACCCATAATATTAAAACACCGACAGTTGTTGGTATTAATAAGAAGTTTGCATTGGAAAGGTTTGAACTTCCACCTACAGTTTGAGTGAAGTAAGCTGCGGCATCAGTTCCCCAGCTAAATGTAAAACTACTTAATAAATATACCAGATCCCAACTTAAAATCACCATATAATAAATTGTAACTATAAACACGAAAAGAACCAGTATCCAAGCAATAATTTCAAATTGCGGTTTAATCTTACGCATGATCTTTGAAAACGATTCCTTGAAGCTGAATCCCACACCATATTCTAAGATTAAAAATGGAATACCCATTATAGCAATTGCAGTAAAGTAAGGAATGAAGAAAGATCCCCCACCATTAGAATAAAGAACATAACTGAAACGCCAAATGTTTCCAAGACCAACTGCCGCCCCAATCATTGCAAAAATAAACGCTATTGATGAATCCCATTGAGCTTGTTCCGACATAATAATTTCCTCTCGTATATTATTTTATATAAATAATATATAATAAATATAACATATTTTATTCTAGTGAAAAAAATGAATGTATTTGATAAATTTATAATGGGCGATACCTCAAGCATAAACTGGTGTTTTGAAAACAGACATTTTCAGGAAAGATTGGATGAAAACGGACTAACAAGAAACTACATAGTTGACTGTTTAATGAACGAAGAACCAGTCAGCTGGGAGCATGTTGAAAAAGACATTTATGCAGTAGTCTATGAAGCACCAGAATCAAAAAACTATAAGGAAATTAGAGTTTTAATGGCATGCAGTGGAAATTCCATAGATTTAGTGACAATCATGAGAAACAATGAGACAGCAACCAACCGCCAACGAAAGCAATACCAGTCCGATAAAAAGAAAAAAATAGAAAAAAAGAGATTGAAAGCAATTTCAAAAAGAAAATGGTAAGAAACATATCGTTTCTATACCCTATTAAAGTTAAGATAATGGGTTATTCCTATTCTGAACAATACAACACCTTTAGCTCCTCCAGCCATAGCGTATTTAGCATCTTTCATCAATGCATTGTAAGACAACGGACTAGGGTTCTCCTCAGAATGATAAGATTCGATACCAGTCCAGATTTGGGCACCGTTGGATTGTTTTACAAATGTTTTTGTTACTGATTTAATCCAATTAGTGTTTTTGCCGTAAGCGCTTTTATAAGCCATAGGAAGCAGTGCATCAACATATTTACTTAATGACGGAACATGTTGCCCATAATAGTAAATCATCATATCAGGTTCAGGCATGATTGCAATGGAAACAATTGCGTTAGGCTTTATTTTATGAACCGCATAGCTTATTTTCTTAACTATATAATTGATGGACTCGACTGCGTTTATGTGTTTGTGAGCAGTTCCACCATATCTCATGTAATCAAGGTGAATTCCATCCACGCCTTTGATTCCGGCATAGTACTTTGCCTCATTAACCTTCTCGTTAATGAACCCATATTTGAATGAACCGTCATCGCGCACTGGAGAAACCCAATCCTCACCGTCACAGCAGACCAAAATCCATAAATGAACTTTCATTCCATAGCTATGAGCTGTTCTAATCCATGACTCAACATAAGATCTTCCATATGAGTTAACAGCATCTCCAAGAAGGAATATGTGTTTGGTTCCTCTATCCGCAAGGTCCTTGAGGCTGGTTGATGACATGTGCATCGGCCACATCCAATAACCGTTACCCTTATCCATTTTAGCCCTAAATACAATTTTAACGGTTTTTTTGCATGAAAGGTATGGTTGCTTTTTAGAAAATGAACAATAAATGTTATATGTTCCCTTTTTAAGATTTAAATAAATCTTTGCATAACCGTTGGCATTGGTTTTGGAGTTATAAGTTTTTCCAGCCACCTTAAATGTAACCACATGGGATTTTATAGCCTTTCCTTTTTGATTAACAAGTTTAACGTAAAATATTGACCTTGACCCCTGACGGAAATTAAGATAATTGTCCGCCAAAAGCTTGGTTTTTGTGGATTCCTTAACGGTTATCTTGCCTGTTTTCGTTGCGGAAGTGGTATTTTCATCACCGGCATATGTGACCTTGGCGTTATAAATGCCTTTAGGAAGATTGATATTTAAAATTGCCTGACCATTAGCATTGGTTTGGCGAGAATAATTCTTTTTGTTCACATTAATGATAAGTTTTTTGCCCGGAGCGACTTTACCATCAATAGTCAACCTGGCAACAAATTTTGTGTTGAAAGATGAATATCCTGTCGGTTTAGAAGTTGAAATAGCAGATTTTGATTTTACAGTGCTGGAATTAGAACCAACTCCCAAAACATCATCGCTTATTTGATTGACTGAATCTCGATTATCTTCACTTAAAATTTGATTTTCAATATTCGAAGTTTCATCACTTGCCTTTAACTCATCAGCAACCCCATCATCTGCATCATCTACACTATCAGTTGCATTTTCAGTTGCAGAAACTGCAGAAATTGCTAAAATAAATGTTAAAAGAAGTATTGGAATTAAATATTTTTTTCTCATTTCTCTGACCTAAAAATAAAAAAGAGGGGTTTGATTAAATATCATCAAAATTAATTAATTTAGATATACCCCATCTAAATGAAATCACACCAGTTGCTCCACCATTTGCAGCAGACCTATAATCATTTAAAAGTTCTGAAGCAGATAATGGAGTTACATCTTCATCGGACCTATATGACTGAATACCAGACCAGACTTCAGCACCGTTGGATTGTTTTATAAATTTGGTGGTTGTTGACTTGATCCAAGAAGTTCCTGATTCATAATTTCCTTTATAAATCATAGGAATTAATACATCCAAGTATTTGGATATTGTTGGAACGTCCTGACCATAATAATACTTGTTTGAATCCGGTTCAGGCATTATAGCTGCAGAAACAATAAGATTTGAATTTAACTTATGAACAGCATTACAAAGTTCTTTTGTGAAGTAATTAATAGCTGCTACACCATTAGCATGTTTATATGCAGTTCCAGGGAATCTTAAATAATCCAAATGAATTCCTGCAACACCTTTAAGTTTAGCATAGGTTTTAGCTTCATTGATTTTTGAATTAAAGAATGAATACTTGTAACTGCCATCATCGTTAACCGGAGAAATCCAGCTACCATAATAGAATATCTGCATCCATATATGAACTGAAATTCCTTTACTCTTTGCACTTGCAATGAATGATTCCACAGCACTTTTACCGTGGGTACTTACAGCAGCATAATTCAAAAAGATATGCTTGGTTGAAGTTTTGGCCAATGTATTCAAGTTAACGTTCTTCATGTCATATCCGAAAACCCAGTACCCATTATTTACACAATTGTTTTTAATGTGAACAATGAAGGAATTTGAACCATGTGCCCTGTTATAAATTGAATTCTGATAGTACACATATGAAATCTTATAGTCACCTGCACGTAACTTCAGGTTTATTGTTGCAACGCCGTCATGCAAATATCTTATGTATTTTTTACCTTTGAATACATAAGCGATTTTTCCTTTTACAGGATTGCCTCTTGCATCCACCACTTTAACTTTAAACGGTGTTCTGACATCATTATAAAATTTGACAGCATTTATGCGATTCATCTTAATAGGCATTCCCTGAACAACACTTACCTTTGATTTTCCGCTTGCAGATTTGATATTCTTTTCGCCGTTGAAATAATACCTTATTACATAATCTCCTTTAGCCAAATTGATGCTTAATTTAGCCACACCTTTGGAATTGGTATTTTTATAATAATTTTTACCGTTGATGTTGAATCTAACTTTTTTGTTGGCCAGCTTGATTCCATTTGCAGACAATGTGACTGCATAAGCATTGGTGAAACCCTTATAGGCAACATAATTAGATCCCTTAATGGCAGATTGGTCATTTTCTAAAACCAAAATTCGGGTTTTGCCAGTATTTGTTTCATATGCACTGTCCTTGAATGTGTATTGGACGTCATAATACTTTTTAGCACAACCCAATTTCAAACTGGCAATACCATTTCCATTAGTAACTTTATCATATTGCTTTCCATTAAACAAAATAGAAACTTTCTTACCTGAAATTCCTGTTCCGTTTTCATCCAAAAGCTTTACTTGGAAATATTGTCCCCTAAGTATGGTTGAAGGAGAAACAACCTTAAAAGAAGATTGTTTTTTTGAAAGCATAAGATCTGATGAATTACTTTTACTTATTGCTTGAGAATTTTCATCTACACTTAATTTATCTTCATCTCCAACAGACAATTCTCCATCAGATTCCATATCTGAAGATAATTTATTTTCTAAATTGATATCCGAAGACTGTAAATCTAAATTATCACTTGAACTTTCAATGCTTGAAACATTGCCTGCATCAGCAGCACTGGCAATTCCAACCAAAAGGAAAAACGCCAATGCAAACGTGATAAACAATGTTTTATTTTTTATCGAAATTTTTTCACCTTTTTAAATTATTTAAAAAAATATTTTATGAGTTAAATTATATGAATACAACCTATATAAATGTTTTTACAAGTTTAAATTTGAAAAAACAAATTAAAATAAGTTAAATTAATCAAAATAGATAAAAAACATATAGAAAATTATAGTAAAAGGACAATTTACTTGAAACATAGTATAATAAGCTCAAATAGGATAAATCAAAATTAAAAAAATAACCAATCAATCAAAGATAAAATATTGATATTGGGTATTTTTATAGTTAAAATCATACAATTTTGATTATTTATAAGAAAAATCAAGAATATACAAGTCTAAAATAGAAAAATTAAAAATATAAAAGAGTAAAAAAAGAAAATAAAGAATTTAACTGAAAATTTACTTTTCAGTCAAATTGAAATCCAATGTGCCAACACCATTTGCAACTTTAAACTCATTGCATTTAGGAGTCAAACCGTTCAATAATGAATTCCCCTCATCTTCACCCATGAATTGCGGCAAGTAGTTTGAAATATATATTGGATAGACTGTACATTTGCCGGTGTTGTTAACCAAATCGATTTTCAACATATATGCATTTTCAACACCATTGCCTGACATGTCAAAGACACAGTTTCCCAAACTGTAGAAGATAGGTTTTCCCTTATACATTTCAACGCCCTGAGTAACGTGAGGGTGTGAACCGATGACAATATCTGCACCATAGTCAACCAATTCATGAGCTATTTTGAGCTGGTCTTCATTTGGAGAAGTAGAATATTCATTTCCGAAATGCAGATATGCCACAACAAAATCTGAACCGTTTCCGCGAGCATCAGCAATATCCTTTTGAGCGACTTTGGAGTTATAAGCAGAGTAACCTGGTGCTGATCCATTAGCATAAGGCATTACATCATAACCATATTCTGCGAAGTTGTTTGAATCCATATAATTGAATATGGTAATGTTCCTTCCACCAATTTCTTCAACAGCAGGAGCATGAGCTTCCCTTTCATTGCTTCCCGCACCAATTGGAATCATACCTGCTTGCCCAACATTTTTGATGGTATCGTTCAAACCACCTATCCCATAATCACATACGTGATTGTTTGCAAGAGCTGCAACCGTATTGTTGTTTCCTTTTACCAAGACAACATCACTAGGATTGCATTTGAGAGGAATATCTCCCTTAACCGCATTTTCTGATGAAGTTGCTGCATTTTCAAAGTTAATTAACAATAAATCTACATTTGAAGTGACATTGCTTATGCCTGCCAGTGGAGAACTGGAACCTAAAGCACCTGCAACATTACGGCCTATCATAATATCGCCAGTAACGGCCATTGAAACATCTTCTTTAACCATGTCTGCCTTTAAAGATTCAGCCAATGGATTATTGTATTCAAATCCCATCAGATTAAATCCAACAGCGACCAATATCAAAATAATTAATACTATAAATAGTGTCTTTTTAACGTTCATTTATCCTTCCTCTAAAACTTCAGCCTCTTCACTTTCACTGAATAGCTGATCCAACATCCATTCTGCATCATATTCTTTAATATCATCGTAACCTTGACCCACACCTAAAAACATTATAGGTTTTTGGATTACATAACCGATTGAAAGGGATGCACCTCCCTTACTATCCGCATCAGCTTTGGTTAGAATAACACCATCAATGTCAATAGCATCATTGAATTTTACAGCCTGTTCGGTAGCATCATTACCTGTTAATGCATCACCAACAAATATGACCAAATCAGGTTTAGCAACCCTTTTAATCTTTTTCATTTCATCCATAAGGTTGACGTTGGTCTGCATTCTTCCCGCAGTATCGATTAAAACCAATTCTTTTCCCTGAGCTTTTGCATGCTCGACAGCATCAAATGCAACAGCCGCAGGATCTGAACCTTTTTTGTGCTTAATTATTTTAACTCCAACATTGTCAGCGTGATAGGTTACCTGCTCAATAGCACCTGCCCTGAATGTATCTGAAGCAGCTATTACAGGAGTGTATCCTTTTTTAAGATAATAATTGGCTAATTTACCTATTGTTGTTGTTTTTCCAGTACCATTAATTCCAACAAACATTACTACAAGAGGTTCGCCTTGAGCTTTTTTCTCTTCAATCATTTCAGTCATTGACTTTCCAGGAATATCGATAATTTCCGCTACTGCATTTCTCAAAGCTATATATGTGTATTCAGTAATGTCATTGCTTCTTTTGATTTTTTTACCGACCAAATCGTTCTTAACATTATCAACAACTTCTGTTGCAACTTCCATTGCAACATCCCCCTGCAAGAGCTCCATTTCAAGCTCCCATAAAATGTCTTCAACGTGTTTTTCTGAAATAGTTTTTTCACGAACGAATGAGAACAGACCGCCTGAAGCTTCACCATCTACGGAAATATCTTCTTTTTTATCCTTAGATCTACTCCAAAAGTGAGATTTCTTCTCCTTTTTCTCTTCTGAAGACTCATCATCAGATTCATCTTCAGACTCCTCTTCATCATCAGATTTATCCTTAGACCTGCTCCAAAAACGAGATTTAGTTTCTTTCTTAACTTCATCTTCAGAATCATCTTTTTCATCTGAAACAGGCCCGGCTTCAATTTCTTCAGAAGTTTCAGGAAGCAGATTGGATTCCTCTTCTTCCTCTTCTTTTTCTCCCTCTTCTTGTTTTTCTTCTTTTTTACGACCAAATGAGAAGAATGAAAATCTTTTACCGGATTCTTCTTGAAGATTATCCTCTTTTTCAGCTTCTTCTATAAGCTCTTCTTCCAATTTTTCACTTGTACGTGAAAATTTCTTTTTTAATGATTCAAACAATTATAACGCAACCTTAAAAGTTAGTTAAAAATTTAATTATGAATATTTATATTTTTTATATTATTTAAATTATGAAAAAATTAGATTAAAAAAAAAGTAAAATAGAAGATTTTTAAAAAAAATCTTTAAAAATTATTTCCTACGTCTTAATGAAGCGGTTCCAATACCTGCCACTGCAACCAATAATATTAATAATGGGTTACCTGTTGCATGTTTATCTGCAGCAGTATTAGTAGTTGCATTCTTAGTGTCATTATCCTGTTGTGTAGGAACTTTAGATAATGAATAAGATGTATTTACACTGGCATTATCAGGTTCCAGCGGTAAAGTACCATTGACAACTCCAGTATCCACCACTTCAGGGACAGTGTCATCGGTATCATTTTCAACAATGTCCTCTTCATCAGGAACATCATCAGAATTGTCATCATCAGTTGCATTGGTATCAGCTGCAGAAACCATACAGACACTAATTAAAATCATTAAAACAGCTAAACCAACAATTAATGCTCTATTAAATTTCAATATATTACCTCCATTAAAATCAATCAGAAATATATTACATTCACATCATTTATATAGGTATTGAAAAAAAAATAGTAAAGGGTGTCCGCCAAAATTAAATTTTGGTTGACTTGTTGATTTTTTTTTAAAATATTGATACATCGAGTTTTAATTGATTTTTAATGGATGTACTTTCGTTATTCTTTCTTCTGTTTTTATCATTCCGATGACTACTTCTTTTTCTATTTGGAATTGTTCTTTGAATATTCCAAATGGTCCTTCAACGCTTGATCTTTTTGCATATTCGCATTTATATTCTTGTTTTTCCATTTTGTAGTTCATTGCTTTTTGCATTTCTGAACCGTATTCTGTGATGGTTTTGTGTGTTTGTGAGGGCGAACAGCATTTGTTTCTTGAAGGACAGTGTTTACATGCTTCATAATTGTTGTAGAGTCTTTTTATTTTGTCTGGTTTTTCTGGGTCTTTGTGTGGTTCTATGTATTTTCCAAAAAAGTGCAGGTAGTTTCCTTCAGGGCATTTGAATGCATCTGATTCATAATCATATTCAAAATGGTCTTTATGATATGGGTTTGGGTTTAATTTTCCTATTTTTTCTTTGGATTGTTTTCTTGTTGGTATTAATCCATCTATTTTTTTATCTGCAAAGTATGATAAGCTTATTTGGTTTAAGTAGATTGTATCTGCACTTATGTATTTTGGTTTGGTGTTAATGTTTCTTATTGCTCTTTCTGCGATATTTGGTAGTTCGTAATGGTCTGTAGGGTTTTGTGTGACATTAATTGCGCAGATTAATTTGGTATCGTAATCGACTGCAGATTGAATATTATAGGCAACCATGTAGTTTCCTTTCTTTCCTTTCATAAATCTTGCTTCAATGTCGTTTACTGGTATTCTATCTTGTCCTGTGAATGTGAATTGTGTTTCTATTCCATATAATAGTTCTAATTTATCTTCATCATCCATGTCTTTCTTTTCGAGCAATCTTTGAGCAGGTTTATGGAGTTTTTCAAGAGATTCAGGGCCAATTGGTCGTCCTTCGTAGTAATCAACCAATATTTGTGTTTCTTTTTTGGTAATGGTGTTGTTGTTGGAATTGTATGCTTTTTTGATGGTTCCATCAATGGCAACGTGATTAAATTCAGTGAATCCTTCATCAAAGGCCTTTTTTAAGGTCATTTGCAATAATACTTCAAAATAATGGCCGTATTCTCGTCTATATCTTTGTATTGATCTTTCAGAAGGTCGAATATCATCACACACGTATTTAAATATGTCATGATATCGTGCCATGTCTGCGATTATTGATGTTCGGTCGATATGTTGTATTTTAGCATAAATAAGTAATTTTAGCATTGAATCTACAGGAAGGGAGTCCCTTCCTTTCTTTTTCTTAGGCTCTTTGATATTTAAAAGTGGAAAAACTTCTTCAATAAATTCTACGACAAAACGAGAAATATGATTGGCTGGAACATTCCAATCAAGTGTTTTAATACCTAATTTTGCTTGATTCTTATCAAACTTTCTTTTAACCATAAATAACAACACCAAAATAACTTATACTTAATATAGAATATGTACAATCAAGTATATATACTTAACTATCTTAAAATCATTTAAAATAAAAAATAAAAACTAAATAAACTCAAATATAGATTTAAAAAATAATAAAATCGAATAAAATAAAATAAATGAAAATTTGCAAAAAAATAAGAAAAATAATAAATATTAGGCTAAAAAATTTTTCGACGAAAAATCAAAAATCAATTTTGGCGGACACTCT
>NZ_CADCJB010000011.1 GCF_902801725.1 uncultured Methanobrevibacter sp.
AAGCATTATCGGGTCTGGTTTCGACCACAACACTGCAAAAGATGAAGGTGGAGCTATTTATATTAATGGTGTAAATACCACTATTTCCAATTCAACATTTGAAGAAAATAATGTGGATGGAGATGGTGGTGGAGCAATCTATGTTAATGGTGATTATGCAGTCATTGAGGGTTCCAACTTCACTAAAAATGAAGCAAATGTTAAAGATGGCGCTAGAGGGGGTGCTATTTATGTTGAAGGTAAAAATACTCTAATTGAAGGTTCTAATTTTGCCAATTCATCTGCCAAATTCCGTGGTGGAGCCATATATATTGATGGTTTAAATGCTAAGGTAAGAGATTCCAACTTCACTGATTCCTCTGTCAGTGGTGGAAAATATGGTAGTAATAACCCTCGTGGTGGAGCCATTTATATTAAGGCAGATGGCGCTGTTGTTGAAGGTTCTATCTTCAATTGTTCTAGTGTGCCAAATAATGTTGGTGAAGGTGGAGCTATTTTCATTGAAGGTAACGATGCTAAGATTTTAGGTTCAGAGTTTGATTCTTCAAGTGCATATGATGGTGGAGCGATATACCTGCTAAAGGCTCTGCGTTGTAATGTAAGCGATTCTACATTCAGTAATTCTTATGCTTCCTGTAATGGTGGTGCAATGTATTCCACTGGTTCAAACTCCACAGCATATAATTCTAACTTTACAAATAACTTGGCAGAGTTGAGTGGAGGAGCTATATATTGGTATGGTGGAAGTAGTTCAGCAGATAAATCCAGATATAATACTGTTGATGGTTGTATATTCACGAATAACATTGCACACGGTAATACTACTGATAAGGAGATTACAAGAGGTGGCGGTGCTATTTATTGGTCTGAACATGGTGAATATGGTAAAATTAAAAATTCAGAATTCTATTATAATTCCGTTCAATCCACTATTGAGAAGAAAGTTGATGGGGGAGCTGTTTTATGGGATAAAAGTTATCATGCTTTGGTTGATAATTGTAAATTTGTAGGTAATTTCGTCACTACTGATGGTGATGGCGGAGGTACTTTAGCTTCAGCAGTTTGGGCTCAAGGAGGAGCCATGTATTTAAGACCATATCAGAATTATACTATTAGTAATTGTTTATTTGAGAACTGTTCATCTTCTAAGGAAGCCGGAGCATTGTATATACAATCTCAGGGGGATAAGGGGGATGTTATAGTCAGGGACTCCATATTCAGAAACAACTTTGTCAATATTAAAGGTACAGCAAACATCAATGGAGGTGGAGCTGTTCAAGTTAAACAAGCTAACGTAATCAAATTCGAAAATGTTCAATTTATTAATAATTCCGCTAATAAGGGTGGAGCAGTATCTATTTACACTACTAATGACAAGGATAAAATATTTGATAATTGTACTTTTGAAAATAACACCGCAACAGGTTATGGTGGTGCTGTTTTCCACACTGATGGAGGTATTAATAACAAGCTCCATATAATGAACTCTAATTTCACTTATAACAAGGCTGAAAGAGGTTCTGCAATTTATTCTGCAAAGTCATTCAAATTAACAAATGTTGAATTGCTGAAAAACACAGCGAATACCGCCTCATTGGATTTCAGTTTCAAAAGAACTGCCGGCACTATTGACCTTACCTTGAGAGGATGGGACAATCTATTGAATTCAATGTATATCACTTCAGGAAATAATGTAACTTGTTCTAATGTTAAATATTGGACTGATAATTCTACTTCTAAATTTACTGGTATGGAGGCAATTACATCCGGTATTCAATCCGGAGTGACAGGTTCTACTCTTGAAAGGGGTATTAGCCTAACTGTTGAGCTCTTTGATGAGAACAATACAAAACTGAATAAAGGAAATGACATTTTCGCAACGGATGCCAATGGTAAACTTCACTTGACTCAGGATGACTTTGCAGGAATAGATTCATTTAAAAAGGTTTATGTTGTCGCACGTCTTACAAATGAAGACTACTACACTCAAAAGAAGGTTTCAACAAGGTTGCCGGTCACTATGGAAGCTACTGCATATAACGTAACCTACCATAGGAATGCAACAGTCAATGTAACAATTGCTACAAACCCTCTATCTGAAGGTAATGCCAGAGGAATCGTTTCAGTTTATTATAATGATACATTTTTAGGAAACATTACTATTTCAGACAATAAGGGAATAAGTGATGAGATTTCCACTTTCCTCGGCGACAGATACCTGGAAGTGGGCACACATAATCTCACCTTGAGATACTGGGGTGATCTCTACAATGATGCCCGTAACCTGACAGTTTCAATCAATGTAACCAAGGCACAATCCAACATCACAATCATTTATGATGACCTCGGATATGATTTATTTGTAAATGTAACTATCGTCGATGACTTTGATGACGTTTATTATAAGGACGCTACTGGATATGTAGTTATTGAAGTTTACAGTAAAGTTTCAGCTACCCCTCTTAAAACAGCCACTGTCACTCTCATTAATGGTACTGCACTTGCAAAAATCGAAAACCTGCTTCCTTCAAATTACATAATAAAAGCTCATTATGATGGAGATCATAATTATTATGCTTCAGTAAATTCAACTCCTGCTGAAGTACGTGAAAAAGCCGATGCAATTGTTGACATTCAGGTAAGTGCATATGATATTATGGTGAATGAAACAGTCTACATTCACATTACTCTCATCACTCCTGAAGGATATGATGCAACTGGTAATGTAACCCTCTATCTAGACAACGAGAAATATATTTTACCTTTAAATGATTCAAAAGCTTACTTCAACAAAACAGGCTTGACTGCAGGAAATAAAACCGTAATAGTTTGTTATGATGGTAATGAACAATTAATACCAACAAGTAATGATGCTACATTCTGGGTACATAAATACAATACGACAATTTCAGTAAATACTACAAATATTACTCACATTCAACATGAAGTAATCAACATAACTCTTATCAACGAGACTGTTGGAGTCGTATCGGTCTTTGTCAATGATGATGAATACTTTGCAAGAATCAGTAACGGCACTGCAATACTTGAGCTTCCGTTATTGCCTGTTGGAGATTATAATGTAACTGTAATATTCTCTGGTGATGGTAAATATAATAACAATATGACTTATGCCAAATTCAGCGTACTTCCGGCAACTCCTGATATAATTATCGACGTTGAAAACGTGACTTATGGCAATTCCACTCAGATTGTCGTAACACTCATCAATTGTGCTGAAGGTACTGTGAGCATTGAAATTGACGGAACTCAGTATGATATACCTAAACCGTTGAATAACGGCAGGGTCGAATTTATTGTAAGTGATTTGGCTGCTGGAAACTACAATGTAAAAGCGACATACTCTGGTGATGCCAACCACACTGCCGTAAGCGGCGAGAAAAAATTCACTGTTTACAAGGCCTACAGAACAGTCACAGTTGATGTTCAAGACATCGTTTACGGTGATGTTGAAGGCATTAAGGTCTATGTGAATGCCGCAGGCAATGTAACCATTAAGCTAAACGGAAGAATCATTGAAGAAAATAAGGTTTTGGATGCAAATAACTCTACTCAAGTTACAGTTGCTAATCTGGCTGTAGGCATCTATGATGTAGAAGTAATCTATAATGGCAATGAAAACTATACTAAATCCAAAGCAACTGCAACATTCAAAGTATCTCCAATGGACACCACTTTGGATATAAAAGTTCATAATGTAGTGGTGTGGAATGATGAATACATCAATGTTACAGTCAGAAATTCAACCGGCGGCGTGGCCACTAACCTGAACGGCACTTTGACAATCAATATTGACGGCGTCAATCATGCTGTTGAAATTATCAACGGTACAGCCAAATTCAATCTCACTGAAAACAGTGTTGGCCACAGGGTCGTATGGGTATTCTTCGATGGCAATAAGAACTTTACACAAAGCAAGGAAATGAAAACCTATGAAGTCACACAAAGAATTCCTTCAATGGAGGTTATTTCCCAAAACATTATTGTTGGTCAGGATGGAAACATTACAGTAAAACTCCCTGCAAACGCTACAGGATATGTTGAAGTCATGGTCATTGGTGATGGAACTTACTATAGTCATGTAAGTAACGGTCAAGCTGTTGTCTATCCTAAAAATCTAAAAGAAGGAGGCTATTCAGTTGATGTAAGATATCATGGTGATAAATATGATAATTACAAAGGTGTTTTGGTTGAATCTTACTTCACAGTATCCAAAGCTAATGTCAATGTAACAATCGACGTTAACGACACAGTTTATGGCAACGCTTCCAATATTATCATCTACGTTGACGATGGCGTTGAAGGATCAATCACAATCAGAATCAACGATACCTTAATCGGCACATATGGCATAGTTGACGGCAAAGTCAACACCACTGTCAAATTGGATGCTGGATCTTACACAGTTTATGCCGAATATAACGGCAACTACAAATATTCTGTAAACAAAACAGAATCTAAAGGTTTCACTGTTGATAAGGCAACTCCTGTAATAACCATCGACACTCCTGAAGTCGTTGATGCAGCTACAAATGCAACAATTATTGTTAGAATTAATCAAACAGTAATGGGTAACATTACAATTACTGTAAACGGCACAAAATACAATGCCACTATTGAAAATGGAGTGGCAACATTCACTATTGACCAATTGCTTTCAGGCCAATACGACATCACTGCTGAATATGGTGGTGACGGCAACTACACTGCAGCTACTCCAGTAACACTTCAAAACGGATTGACAGTAACCAAAGTAAGCTGCTATCAAATCAATGTGACTGCAAATGATACTTATGTAGATTTAAATACTACAATAATTGTTAAAGTTCCTGCTGATGCAATTGGCAATGTGTCCATTTACGTTGATGACGTATTTGCTGGAAACGCTATCATATCACAAGGAATTGCACAATTGAATGTAACCAGACCTTACGGTAACCATACCATAAACGCAACATTCACCGACAGCAAATATGGTCCAAGATATGCCGTTTGGGATTATTGGGTATTCAAACATGAATCACCTCTTGTAATTAATGTTGATTCAATATTGGTGGGTGATAAGGCTTACGTTAATGTAACTGCACCTAGCGATAATGTAACTATTGAAATTAATGGTAAATCTTATAATAAAGTTAAATATGAAAATGGCATTGCTTACTTTGAAGTATCTGGTCTGGAACACGGCAATAAGACTGTCGTAGCTATTTATGGTGGCAGCGAAAAATACGTGCGAAACGCTACAACCGAAAACTTCACTGTTGGCAAACGTGATTCCTTCATAAAAGTAAATGCAACAAACTCCACTGTCGGAAGCGGAGCATTCATTAATGTCACTGTTCCTTCAGATGCAGCAGGCTATGTAATCGTAACTGTTAACAACACTAACTACACAATTAACTTGGTCGGTGGAAAAGGTAATGTAACTATCTATAACCTGAAAAATAACACTTATGATGTTGTTGTGACTTACATTGGTGATGAAAAATACTTGTTGAGCACCAATTCTTCCAGCTTCAATGTATCCAAAGTTGAATCATCCATCAACATAACAATATCTCACTTTGGAATAATCGGAAATGGCAGTGATGCTGACATAACCGTTGAAGTTCCGGCTGATGCAACAGGTAAGGTCGAAATCACAGTTGCAAAACAATTTGAAAGCAAAACTTATACTATTTATGTAAATGATGGCAAAGGTGTATTGCATCTTGAAACTCCCGAAATAGGATTCTACAATGTAACTGCAAAATATCTGGGTGATGATAAATACATCGGAAGTGAAAATAAGTCTAAATTGGATGTTTACATTAATGGAAAAGAATTGTTTGTTGATACAGTCCCAACAACCGTAGCAGAAAAAGAAAGCATTACTGTATGGGCTGAAGGCAGTCATTTTGGAGATAATTTAACTATTACTATTCGCGATAATGCCGGCAAGGTCATATTAAAACAAAATGTTACTTTCACTAACTATAGTGCTGATTATAATGTAAGTTGGGCTGTATTGCAAATAGGTCCATTGCCTGCCGGAGATTACTCTGTAGATGGATTGTATATTGAAATAGATGGTGTAAAAGAAATTTTACATTCAGGAAACAGTACATTTAAAGTATCTAAATTACGCTCCACACTGTCAATTAAGGAAATCAGAAACATTACTGTTGGAGAGGATGCAGTCATTGAATTTATACTTGATCCAAGTGTTACTGATGGTAATGTCTATGTATTTGTCAATGGTATTGAGTATAATCTCACCTCTTCTGATTTAACATTGACAATTCCAAACTTGCGTGATGGAGAATATCACGTACGTGCATTCTACGAAGGGGATTATAACTACAGTCAATCAAATGCATCAGCAGTATTTAAAGTATCTAAAGTAAATCCACAAATCACAGTAAATGCAACTAACATCACTGTTGGTGAAAAAGTATTGATTGAGATAACTGCACCAAAAGATGTCACTCTGCCAGTGCTTGTTGATGTTGACGGTGTGGGATACTATGTAAATATCACTTCAGGCAAAGGACAATTATATGTCCCATACCTGGCCAGCGGAAATTACACTGTTGTTGTCAGATACTCAGGTGATGATAAATACAATAAAACTCAAAATGCTACTGAATTTAAAGTCTCCAAAGTATCCTCAACTGTAAATATCTCTGTTGATGATATAACTGTAGGAGATAAAGCAATAATTAAAGTGCAAACTCCTAAGGATTTATGCGGAAATGTAACTGTCAGTGTGGATGGTGAAAACCATACTGTATTTGTTTCAGGAGGAGAAGGAACATTAGTCATCGCTGATTTGGCTGTCGGTCCTCATAATGTTGAAGTAACATTCGACGGATGTAAAAAATATGAACCGTCCAATAATACCGCTAAATTCAATGTTAATAAAGTAAAAACAACTGAAGCTGATATTAAAGTCATTGATCAAGGCAATGGTACTGTGCTTGTCGTTGTTCCAAATAATGCTACTGGAAATGTAACCCTTAAAGTTGGTGACAAGGAATTCAATGCAACTGTTGTCAATGGAACTGCTGTTGTTGAACTGGACAATGTTGCTCCAGGCAATCATGAAGTTGATGTGATTTATTCCGGTGACGGCAATTATAATTCTACATCAACTAAAGCGAATATAACTGCTCCTAAGTATGATTCACCGATTGATATTGAAATTGGTGAGATTATTGCTGGTGAAAATGGTACTATTGTTGTTAAATTGCCTGCTGATGCTGCAGGTAATGTTACTGTTAGTGTTGATGGTAAGGTTTACAATGCTACCGTTGTTGGTGGTGAAGCTATTGTTAATGTTGGTAATTTGACTGCTGGTCCTAAGACTGTTGTTGTTGAGTATTCAGGTGATGGCAATTATACTTCAGGTTATGCTGTGGGCAACTTCACTGTTGAGCCTGCCATGATTGACCCTGATATCAGTGTTGTCGATTATGGTAACGGCACTGTTGTGGTTGTTGTTCCTGGTGATGCTAATGGAAATGTAACCATTACTGTAGATGGCAAGGATTATGTTGCAGAAGTGGTAAACGGCACTGCTGTTGTTGAATTGGATGATGTAACTCCTGGAACCCACCATGTTGATGTGGTTTATTCCGGTGATGACAAATACTCCAATATTACTAAAACAACTGATATAACTGCTCCTAAGTATGATTCCCCTATTGACATTACTGTTGCTGAGATTAAGTCAGGTGAAAATGGTACTATTGTTGTTAAATTGCCTGCTGATGCTGCAGGTAATGTTACTGTTAGTGTTGATGGTAAGGTTTACAATGCTACTGTTGTAAATGGCGAAGCTATTGTTAATGTTGGTAATTTGACTGCTGGTCCTAAGACTGTTGTTGTTGAGTATTCAGGTGATGGCAATTATACTTCAGGTTATGCTGTAGGTAACTTCACTGTGGAACAGTCTAAAGTAGCTCCTGATGTCACTGTTGTGGATCAAGGCAACGGCACAATTGTTGTCGTTGTTCCTAACGATGCTACTGGAAATGTCACAGTTAAAGTTGGAGACAATATCTATAATGCTGATGTTGTCAACGGTACTGCTACAATAACTTTGGACGGTTTAACTCCTGGTGAAAACAACATTGAAGTAATATACAATGGAGATGACACTTACACCAATACAACATTCAGCTCTGTTGTGACCGGACCTAAATATGATGCTCCTGTTGAAATCATAACAGTTCCTGGTGGAGCCGGTGAAGACACTGTAATCACAGTAAAAGTTCCTGAAAATGCTACTGGCAATGCAACAATCGAAATTGATGGTGTAAAATACACTGCAGAAATTAAAAACGGAAATGCAACATTCAGAATCAATAATCTGACTGCCGGCACCAAAACAATGGTTGTCGGATATGATGGTGATGATAACTATGCTGGAAAATACATAATATCCAATGTCACCATATCCAAAGTCAAATCAACTGTAAGTGCAACAGTCACTGACATTAACGTTGGTGAAAACGTAATCATAACTGTATTTGTTCCAGAAGACGCTACCGGTCAGGTATTAATTGATATTGATGGTGTAGGGTACTATGTAAATGTAACAAAAGGTACCGGAACCATACAAATACCTCGCATGCCTAATGGAATCTATAATGTAAATCTCACATATGTTGGTGATGATAAATACTTGCCAAGCAATAATGTAGCTGTATTTGATGTAAATAAAGTTCCATCATATGTTATTCCAAAAGCAATAAACATCGCAGTTGGAGAAAATGAAATTATAGTATTTGAAGTTCCGTCTGATGCAACAGGAAATCTTAGTGTTATAATTAATGGCAAAGAGTTCACATTTGACCTTGATGGAATATTGGGTGCACCAATTTATGATGCTGGTAAATTTTCTGTAGCTGTCAGTGACGGCAAGGGCATACTGGTGATTTCAGGTCTTCCAAGAGGAACCTATGAGGTAATTGTAACATATAATGGTAATTACAAATATCTCAAATCATCAAATACAACAGTTTTCAATGTGTTTGAAAGTAGTTGCGACGTTGATGTTGTTGACCTTGGAAACGGAACAGTCAAAGTATATGTTTCAGATAATGCAACTGGAAACGTGACAGTTAAAGTTCAAAATCAAACATACGTAGCCGAAATACATGACGGTGTGGCAACCATCAATCTGGATGGCGTAAGTTCAGGAACACATGATATCGAAGTGATATACTCCGGCGATAACAATCACGTCGGCAAGACAGTCAGCTCAACAGTAAGCATTCCAAAAAGATTGACTCCAATAAGCGTGTCTGCACATGATATCTATGTTGAAGATACTGAACACATTGTTGTAACTGTTCCTAATGGAGCTACTGGCATAGTAACAATTGAAATCAATTCCATTTCATATGATGCCGTAATTAAAAACGGAAAAGCAGTATTTGATATAACAGGATTGACAGCAGGCAAAAAAACCGTTGCAGTAATCTACTGGGGTGATGATAATTATGATCAAAACTTCACCACTGGACAATTTGAAGTTAAAAAACACACTTCAACTGCAAAAGCTTCTTCAAAAAATATCAAATTTGGAAAGGATGAAACCATAACAATTAATTTCCCTCAAGATGCAACAGGTCGTGTAACTGTCAAAATAAACGGCATAGAATACTCAGGAGAAATTATCAACGGTAAAGTTAAGATTGTTATTCCTAACCTGCCGCCTGGAAACTACAAGGCCATTGTAACTTATGCCGGAGATGAGAAATACTTGCCGACTTCCACAACAACTTCATTTAATGTGGCTAAAGCGCAAACCAAAATGTCTGCAAAGGATGATCATATTGATGTAGGTGATGACGCTACCATTGTTGTTAAGCTTCCAAAAGATGCAACTGGAAAGGTAACAATAGTGGTTGGCGGTAAAAAATATACAACTAGTGTTGTAAATGGCAAAGCCATATTTTATATTCCTGGATTAGGTAAAGGAGCTCATACTGCTATAATATTATACTCTGGGGATGGCAAATATGATGCCAGAAAAACAATTGCCACAGTCTTTGTACATGACAATGATGGCCCTGATAAGAATGAGACACATGGTGATGCGGAACATGGCTCAGAGAGGGGAGACGGAATTCGGTTGTCTGATTATCCGACAGGAAATCCGATATTTGTATTGTTGCTGCTGATATTGGCTGTTGGCACAACTCAAATTAGAAGGTTTAAAAGATAAAATCTTCTATTTTTTACTATTTTTATTAGTTCATATATATTACCAGATTATTTTTATATTTTTTTATCAACACATATTTATTTAATTGAAGATTGGACTTAAATTTCAATATGTTACTTATATAAATAGTAAAATTATTAATGCTTTCTTTTAGTATTTTCAATAGAATTTTTGTTGCTTCCGGAGATATGGGATTTTTTGAATTTCGCATGATTATTCAATTCCCAAATTTCCCTTTTCAGTAGGGTGGGTAAAAAGTATAACCTATTTTTGACTTGATTTCGGTAAATCTTTTATATAATTTTAAACAAAAATTAATGTTGATAATTATGGTTGAAGGGTTTATGATAAATTGGGTGTATGTAATTCTCCTGTTTATTTTAGGTTTCATTACATATTACAGAAAATCATTGGATTTATTCGGTTCTGCAGTCATGATTATCATGGGTGTTGTTATTATTTTTTCAGCAGGTGCCAATTGGCTAGTATTGATTGTTCTGTTTCTTGTCATGTCTCTTCTTGCAACAAAATTCTCTAAAAAGTATAAGATGTCTTTAGGTGAATTTGAAGGAAGAAGAACTTCCAAGAATGTTATTTCCAATGGTGTAGTGGCCTGCTTTATGGCGGCATTTGGAGGATATTACTCTCCGTTTGTGGGTGGTTTCATTGGTGCGATTGCAACAGCAACCGCTGATACATTGGCTTCTGAAATCGGCGTATTGGACCATCATCCTCGTTTGATTACAACATTTCAAAAGGTGGATCCCGGCACTAATGGGGCTGTGTCTCCGTTAGGTACTGGAATTGCTATTCTCGGTGCGGCCGTTATTGGTGTTGCAGCATACTTTTTGCTAATTATGCCTAATCCATTCCATGCAATTTTGGTTGCAATTGTTTCAGGAACTGTGGGATGTTTCTTTGACAGTATTTTAGGTGCTCTTTTTGAAAATAGGGGCTGGATGACCAATGAGCATGTCAATCTGTTTGCTACAATTGTAGGAGCTATTGTCGGAATAGGTTTAATGAATCTGTTTTAAATTTTCCAAACATTTGTTTTTTCGCAAATCAATTTCTGTTTTTTCTAGATTAAATTTAAACAAATTATTTTAACTATTAGGGATAAAAATTATATTAGTATATTTTATTAGGTGATATTTATGAAAGGTCTTATTTTAATTATGGATGGTATGGGTGACCGTCCTATTAAAGAATTAGGAAATAAAACTCCTCTTGAAGCTGCAAACACTCCAAACATGGATAAGATGGCTGCTGAAGGAATTACTGGTATTATGGACTCAATAGCTCCCGGAATAATTCCTGGAAGTGACACAGCACACTTGTCAATTTTAGGCTATGACCCTTACAAAGTTTATACTGGAAGAGGTCCGTTTGAAGCAAACGGTGTTGGAGTGGATGTCCTTCCCGGAGACATCGCATTCAGATGCAATTTCTCAACCGCCGATGAAAACCTGATTGTTACCGACAGGCGTGCTGGAAGAATCAAGGAAGGCACTAAAGACATTGTTGATGTGCTGAATACCATGACTTTGGAAGACTATCCTGATGTAAAAATCATTTTCAAGGAATCAACCGGCCACAGGGCAGTTTTGGTATTGAGGGGCGAAGGGCTTTCAGGCAAGGTAAGCGATGCGGACCCTAAAGTCGAAGGAAACAAGCCTAAAGAAGTAAAGGCTTTGGATGACACACCTGAAGCGGCAAAAACTGCAGATATCATAAACAAACTAGTCGTTAAAACCTATGAAATGGTAAAAGACCACCCTGTAAACTTAAAAAGAATCGAAGAAGGTTTGCCTCCAGCAAACATTGTCATTCCTCGTGGAGCAGGAGAAGTGCCTGTTGTCGATTCATTGAATGAAAAATATGAAGTCAACTCTGCATGTATTGCAGAAACAGGATTGATTATGGGTATCGGAAGGTTTGCAGGAATGGACATCATTGAAATGGAAGACGTAACAGGTGGAATCGACACCAATCTTGACAATATCCGCGATACCATTATCGATCAGGTTAAAAACTCAGACCATGACTTTTTCCTTATAAACATTGACGGCGCTGATGAAGCAGGCCATGACGGCCAGACAAAAGAGAAAAAGGAATTCATAGAAAAGGTCGATGAAGTCGTAATGAGTGAACTGATAAAGCTTGAAGATGTTTATATTTACCTGACTGCTGACCATTCAACTCCAATATCTGTCAAAAATCATTCAGGAGATCCTGTGCCTGTCGTAATAAGAGGGCCTGAAGTCAGAACTGATGATGTATGTGAATTCTCAGAACGTGCCTGTGCAAAAGGCGGACTTAACAGAATCCGTGGTGCTGATGTAATGAACATCATGATGGATTTAATGAATTATGCCCACAAATTTGGAGCTTAGGTGTTTTGCATGGCTGCTAAAAAACTTTTTGGAACATCAGGAATCCGAGGATTAATAGGTTCTGAAGTAACATGTGAACTTGCGTTGAATGTAGGTAAATCCCTGGCATACTACTTGGGCAATGAAGGTACAGTTGTGCTTGGATATGATACAAGAACAACTAATGAAATGCTAGACCAGGCAATTTGCGCCGGACTTTTGGAAAGCGGTGTTGATGTGGTCAAAATAGGCATGGTTCCAACACCATTGGTTGGATATGCCACAGAAAAATTGGATGCAGATGCAGGAATCATGCTTACAGCATCACATAATCCTTCCAGATATAATGGGATAAAATTATGGAATAAAAATGGAATGGCATACACATCTTCTCAGGAAGCGGAAATTGAAGAAATCTATTCCAATAAAGATTATATTTCAGTCGCCTGGGATAAGGTGGGTGATTTAAGTTTTAATGAAGAAATCAAAGGTCAATACATTGATGCTTTGGTGGACATGGTTGACATTAAGGAAGGTCTGAAAGTTGTCATTGACTGCGCATCCGGTGCGGGAAGCGAAATATCACCTTTAGTATTTAGAAAAGCAGGATGCGAAGTAACAACACTCAACTCACAACCTGACGGATTTTTCCCTGGAAGAAACCCTGAACCAAATGCTGAAAACCTTCAGACATTAATGAAAACTGTTGTAGCTATTGGGGCAGATCTTGGAATAGCTCACGATGGTGATGCGGACAGGATGATTACTGTTGATGAAAACGGAAATATTTCACCATTTGATTCACTCTTGGCATTGATATCAAAAGAATTCGACGGGGATGTTGTAACCACTGTTGATGCAGGACTGTGTATGGATGAATCCGTAAATGGAAAAGTGTTCAGAACTCCTGTCGGTGATGTGAATGTGGCTGAGGTTATCATTGAGGAAAGTGCTGCATTCGGTGGAGAACCGTCCGGAACATGGTTGCACCCAGACTTCTGCATGTGTCCTGATGGAATTTTGTCCGGTTTGAGAATGGCCGAGCTTGTTTCAAATAAAGGAAAATTATCAGAGCTTTTGGCTGAAATACCTTCATATCCAAATATCCGTGAAAAGATAACCTGCTCAAAAGAGGCTAAAATCAAGGTAATGGAAAACATGGAAGAATTGCTTAAGGGCGCTTTTGATGACATCAGTGATGTAAATTCAATCGACGGTGTAAGATTGACCTTTGAAGATGACAGTTGGGTGCTTGTAAGGCCATCCGGAACAGAAGACTACATAAGAATAACATTGGAGTCCCGCAGTGAAGATCGTGCGGAATCCATCAAAAAGACTTGCGTGGACATCATTAATGAAAATTTGTAGATGTTATTTTTAGCGATAATTTCAAGTTAATTAATTTTTAGTGAGGAGCATGAATTTTCATGTTCCTTTAATATGCAAAGCTTCGAATACCTGATGTCATTGCAAACTGATAATGGTTGATGCAGTTAATTTTTTGGAATATATTTTTCACAGAATTTAATAGTCAAAAATAGAAATGTAAAGGTATTGAAAAAATTAAAAAATAGTTTTGAGAAGAAGAATTATTCTTCTTCTACGATAAATGCTTCTACTCCAAGAGCAGCACATTCTGGGCAAACCCAATCATCAGGCATGTCTGCAGGAGTTTTTCCAGCAGGAATGTTGTATGCAGGGTCACCTTTTTCTGTATCAAATCTGTATTCACAGTGTAAACAAACATATACAGTCATTTTTACAATCTCCTTTTAAGTTTCACTATTATGAATAATAGCTAATTATATTTTGACTCTATTCTAACTCATATTTAAAATTACTTATTTTTTTAGGAAAGTTAATTAATAAGTAAAGAGTTAAACATATATCATTATAAGAAAATTTTATAAAGGGGATATAAAATGAAAGCAATAATTTTAAGTGCTGGCGAAGGGTCCAGAATGAGGCCATTAACATTGACTAAGCCTAAGACCATGTTGCCGGTTGCCGGAAAACCAATTATACAGTATAATATTGAATCACTAAGAAACAATGGGATTACTGATATTCTATTAATTGTACGGTATAAGGAAGAAATGGTTCGTGACTACTTTGGTGACGGTAGTGATTTCGGCGTTAACATAACTTATAAAACTCAAAAGGATTTCCTGGGAACTGCAAACGCAATTTCATATGGTGAAGACTTCATTGAAGACAGTCTGATTGTCTTGAATGGGGATATTATTCTTGATGATGAAATCATACATGAGATTATTAAAAAATACAATTATATGAATCCTGACACGTTAATGGTCTTGACTGAAGTGGAAGACCCTTCAGCATTCGGTGTTGTTGAAATAGAAGATGGAAATATTAAAAATATTGTAGAAAAGCCTAAAAAGGATGAAGCTCCAAGCAATTTGGTAAATACAGGAATTTATATTTTCAATAAGGACATTTTCGACAAGATTAAAAAGACTGAAATCTCCGAGAGAGGAGAATACGAAATCACAGATTCCCTATCAATGCAGATTGCTGACGGCAAAACAGTAATTGGCCACAAGACCAACAAGGATTGGATTGACGTGGGCCGTCCATGGGAATTGATTGAAGTTAACGAAGAATTGATAGGTCAACTCAAAACAGAAATTAGGGGTGTTGTCGAAGACGGAGTCCATGTCCATGGTGAAATATTTCTGGATGAAGGAAGTATTATCCGTTCAGGCGTTTACATTGAAGGAAATGTCTACATCGGTAAAAACTGTGATATAGGTCCTAATTCTTATATTCGTGGCAATTCCTACTTTGGAGATAATGTCCATGTGGGAAATGCTGTAGAGATTAAAAATTCAATTGTCATGGAAAATACCAATGTTAGCCATTTGAGTTATGTGGGGGACTCCGTAATAGGATCCAACTGTAATATAGCTGCAGGAACTAACATTGCAAACCTGCGATTTGACAATCGTTCAGTAAAAACCAAAATCAAAAATCAGATGATAGACAGTGGAAGACGTAAACTGGGTTCCATCATCGGAGATTCAGTAAAGACTGGAATTAACTCCAGTTTCTCTCCTGGTGTAAAAGTGGGCCATAACTCCACTATCGGTTCTGGGGTTTTGTTATATGATGATGTACCCTCCGATACACGTGTACTGGTAAAACAAAATCATATCCTACAAGATAAAAATAAGAAAAAATAAATTGGCGATATTATGGAAAATAAAAAAGACTCTATTGTAATATGCCCTGGCGCACAAGTAATTGGTGATGTTGAATTAGGTGAAGATGTATCCATCTGGCATGGAGCCGTTTTAAGAGGAGATACTGACTCAATAACAATTGGAGACAATTCTAATGTCCAAGATAATTGTGTTGTTCATTGTACTAAAGGTTTTCCGGTAGAAATTGGAAAAAACGTTTCCGTGGGACACGGTGCTGTTGTTCACGGCTGCAGATTGGATGACAATGTTTTGATTGGAATGAATGCCACCGTATTGAACGGCGCACACATTGGAAAAAATTCAATAGTGGGTGCAGGCGCTGTTGTAAGCGAAGGAAAGGAATTTCCTGAAGGCAGTTTGATATTGGGCATTCCAGCTAAAGCCATCAAGGAAGTCAGCGAAGAGCAAATTAAACTTATTCAAAATAATGCAGACAATTACGTAAAACTTTCTAAGCAATATAAGGAAGATTAAAATATGAAACCAAGACAAATTGTAGATGAAATGGATTCTTATGTTCCTGGAAGATCACAGGATGAAATCGCACAGGAATTCAACTTAAATAAGGATGAAATTATTAAATTGGGTTCTAATGAAAACCCGTGGGGACCATCTCCAAAGGCTATGGAAGCTATTGAAAAGGAAATCAAATCGATTAACAGATATCCCGAATCCCAACTCAAGGAACTCATCTGTGAAATTGCCAAGTATAGTGATGTCGACGAATCCCAGGTCATCATCGGAGGGGATGGGGCTGATGAAATAATCGATGTGTTGGCAAAAACATTCATAGATGAAGGAGATGAATTCATAGTTCCTCTTCCATCCTATATGTACTATGAATACCTGCTGCAGCAATATGGCGCTCATCCGGTTTATGCAAAATGGAATTTGGATAAAAACGAATTGGATGTGCAATCCATTTTCGAATCAATCACCGACAGGACAAAAATGATTTTCCTGTGCAGTCCCAACAATCCTACAGGGACTCTGATAGATAAGGAAGTCCTGGCAGACATTGCATCAAAAAATCCTGATGTCCTGGTTGTAATCGATGAGGCCTACTTCGAATACTCTGAAGTCACAAACAAGGATTTGATTAATGAATACGATAACATTTTCATCATCAGAACAATGTCCAAGGTGTTAGGTCTTGCCGGAATGAGGATAGGCTATGGTCTGGCATGTGAAGAGATTATAGAATATATGCACAGAATCAAGCCGGTGTTTTCACTTACAAGATTGTCTTTTGTTGCAGCCCTCAATACATTCAGGGACAAGAAATACATTGCAGAGTCAATAGAAAAGGGAATCGAGTCAAGACAGTACCTATACGATGAGCTGTCAAAAATTGATTCACTTAATGTATTTCCGTCAAAATCCAATTTCATGCTAATGAACATTAAAGGAACTGGATTTACTGCATCCCAATTGGCTTTGGAGCTTATGAAACGTGGAATTATTGTTAGGGATTGCACTTCCTTCAAGGGATTGGATGAATACTGGATAAGAATCAGCATATGCACCCTTGAGGAAGATGAAAAATTTATAGCTATCATGAAAGAGGTTTTAAATTAAATGTATATCGGTGGAACTGTAATATCCTCAGTGGAATTTCATGGAAACATGTCTTTGGTTATTTTCATGTCCAAATGTCCGCTGGCATGCAGATATTGTCACAATGTAGAATTGTTGGAGGATAATACTGAATGGTCCTTGGATAAGGTAAAATCTGAAATAGATTCATCTGCAGATTTTTTGGATGCTGTTGTAATTTCTGGCGGTGAGCCGCTGGTTCAAACAGATGCTGTAATCGAAATTCTTAAGCATGTTCGAAAAATCGGTCTTAAAACCAAATTGGACACTAGCGGAATCTATCCGGAAAAGATACAGGAACTTCTGGATCTTGGACTTTTGGATTATGTTTCACTTGATGTAAAAACAACATTCTCGAAATACAAGAAAATCACAGGCGCAAATGTCGGCTTTAAAGTTAAGAAATCCATGGAATTAATCAACTGTGATGAAAATGTCCATCTGGAACTGAGAACAACCTATGTTCCGACATTGCACACCAAAAAGGATATCTTCAATCTTGTGGATGAAATTGAAGGTGACGTTTATACCATTCAGCAGTTCAGAAATAAAAATGTCCTTGACCCTGCACTGGAGGAGGTCGAGGTTCCAAATCCTCATGATTTGCGAAAACTGGCAGAGGAAATCAAAGACAATTTCGACGGTAAGGTCAAGGTAAAAAGCGCGGAATTCGGAGAGCAGATTATTAAAAATTAAATGGAAGTGTCAAATTGCCAATCTTATCCTTTTCAAGTAATGATATTGATGTTATTACAGGTAAGAAAACCAGGACTATACGCAAAACCTGGAAGACTCCTCTTAAAAAAGGCGACAGATTATATTGCTATTGGAATTTGGTTTCCAAAGAAAAGATGAAGATCTTTGAAGCTATTGTTACTGATGTGGAGAACATTCCGTTCAGTGAAATTGAAGGCAATGAGGAACTGGCCATACAGGAAGGATTCAAGGATGCTAACGATATGCTTCGGGAATTCAAAAAGATGTACGGCGGAAGAATTGACAAGTCCGAAGAGTTCCAAATAATCTATTTTGAAAAGCTTAATGTCGATGACTGGAAAGGTGACAAGATAGATGAAAAGGCCATGATAATGAAAAGAGCCGATATTCTTTTTGACAGCGGTAAGTTTGACAAATCCACAATGTGCTATGACGCCGCATTGAGACTGGATCCAAATGATGTTTATTTACTTAACAAGCAGGGAGATAACTTGTCCAGATTGGGCAGGTTCATTGACGCAATTGAATGCTATGACAAGGCATTGAAGATAGAGCCTGACAATGAGTATATCCTAAACAACAAGGCGATCGCCCTTTTAAATTCCGGCAATATTAATGAAGCATACAAGGCAAGTACAATCGCTTATAATTTTGCTCCTAGCAGTCCGATTGTTCTTTATTGGAGAGGATTTATTCTGGAGATGCTGGGCAGGTATGACCAGGCGTTGAGGGTTTACGATAAGCTTATTGTCATTGACAGTGAAAATCCTGAAGTGTGGAATTCCAGAGGCAACCTGCTGACTGATATGGGCAGGCTTGAAGAAGCTATTGAATCTTTCAACAAAGCTGTTGAAGTTTGTCTGGATGATTCTGAAATGGATGCTTCAGCCATCAATAGAATGGGCAATGCATTCATTGATTTGGGAAAATATGATGAAGCATTGGAATGCTTTAACAAAGCCATTGACCTTGAAAAGTACAACATTGACTTTTTGCTCAATAAAGGTGTGGTGCTGATGGAATTGGGCAAATTTGAAGAGGCTATAGAGAGCTTCAATATGGTATTGCTTAGAAATCCCGATAATGAGGATGCATTCTTCCTGAAGGAAGAGTGTTTGGAATACTTGTAACTGTTTTTCTTTGAAGATATAGATTGCCCTCATCAGAATCATTAATTTTTTTTATCAGTTATTTTATTTTTGATGTAAGTGATTTTAAAATTAGGTTAATATATGCGATATGTTTTTTAATCAATCGAAAATTTAATTTAATTAAAAGAAAAGTTGGTGATGGGTGGAGTTAAACTATTTTTTGTATTTTTTAATTAAGCTCATTCCCCACTCGGTCATTTCATCAGCTTTTTCCTGTGAGTCGGATTCCGCAAAGCATCTGAAAATTGGTTCTGTACCGGATGGCCTGATGATTACCCAGCCATCCTCTTTAAGGATTTTAACACCGTCTGTCAAGTCAAGCTCGAAATCAGTTGTAGTTTTAATCTCTTCAGCGATGCTGTTCATGACGTCCTGCTTCTGGTCATCACTACATTCGATTTTCATTTTGCTTGAATAATAAACAGGAAGCTCTGAAACCAGTTCTGATAATGTCTTTTTCTCTTTAGCTATTGTTTCTAGAATTTTTGCAACAGTCATTACTGCATCTCTTCCGTAAACGAAGTCCGGAAAGATTAACCCGCCGTTTTCTTCGCCACCGAAAAGACCATCTTCATCTTTAAGCTTACGAGCTACAAGCAAATCTCCAACGGCAGTTGCAATTACTTCGCCGTTGTATTCTTCAGCGATATCATAAATTGCCTGTGAAGTTGCAACGGTTGTGACGATGATTCCTCCGTTGTTTTCCTTAAGCATTTGTTTTTCAACAAGAGTGAATGTCTTGTCTCCTAAAACGAAGTTTCCGTTCTCGTCAATGCAAATGGTTCTGTCAGCATCTCCGTCGTGTGCAAGACCTATATCAGCATCAAGCTCTTTGACGACCTTTATTAGTTCCTGCAAGTTTTCTTCAATAGGTTCAGGGTCACGGCCAGGGAAAAATCCGTCAGCCTGACAGTTTAGGGTTGTCACATCGCATCCGAGCTTTCTAATCAGGTAGGGTGCGGTATATGATCCTGCTCCGGAACCGCAGTCTACTACAACTTTCAAATTCGCTTCCCGGATTGCATCAGCATCGACTTTGGAGATTGCTTCATCAATGTATTCGTCAATTATCTTGTCATTTTTATATATTTGACCAATCTCGGACCAATGAGCTCTTTTAGGTTCACTGTCGAAGTATAACTTTTCAATTGCAAGGTCCATTTCATCAGGAATTCCAATACCGAATTCATCTAAAAATTTAAGGCCATTATATTTTGGAGGGTTATGTGAAGCGGTAATCATCACTCCTCCGTCATAATATTTGCGAACGGCATATTGAACACCCGGTGTTGGCAATATTCCTAAATCCACAACGTCACATCCGGATGATAAAAGTCCAGCTTTAACAGCTTCCATTAACATTGGGCTGGAGGTTCTTGTATCTCCACCGACAGCCACAGTACCTTGAATCTGAGTTCCATAACAAGCAGCAAGTCTTGATGCGAACTCCGGAGTTAAAACATCATTTGCAGTTCTTCTAACTCCAAATGTTCCAAATAATCGTTTTTTATCAGACATTTTATTAAATCCTTAAAAGTTTATTTTATAATATTTTTGGATTTTGATTAATAAATATCTATTCATTTAACTGGCAATTTTTAGACTGTCTCCCGAAGATAAAATTAGTTCCAGCTGTGAATTGTATTCGGTAATTTTTCCGACAACTTCAACTTTTTTATCTTTAAAGTCATTGATGTCAAAATTATTAGACTGGATCTCTGCGGCCTGACTTTCAAAGATGATTAATGGCATTTGACCGGTGCCATCATTGATAGTTAAAAAATAACTGCTTTTGGAGCTTGATTGGGATATGTCCTGAACAACACAACTGATTTTCACTTCCTCGTCAATCATTCCACGATTGATGTCTTTTATTTCAACTTCCTTAACTTCAATTGTTGGAGTAAATATTATCAGACCGATAATTCCTATAAGAGAAGTTATTAAAGCTATTCTTAATAATTTGTCATCTGTAATTTCCATAAGATTCTATTATTTTTCAAAGTAAAAATAGTCGATAGGATTTCAATCTTTAAAATTTATCTGAAATGCAGTATTTTTTGAAAACTCCCTTATATTATCAACGCTTTTTGGTGAAGGTTTGGATGCATTGGTATTCCTTTTCATAGGATTTTTTTTGCAACAATGCCTTTGGAAGCACTGCTTTTGATGATAGTGGCACAAGCATTGTTCAAAACAATTTGCAAAATTATAATTTATCCAATTACGAGAACACTTATTTTTAAAGTTAGAAAATTGCCTGAAATTTAGTTTCCAGTATTGTACATGGAAATTAACCTTTCAACGGTATCTGCGTCCATAGGACTTTTATCTTTTCTTATATTTTTAACAACTGGGAATCTTAAGGAGTAGCCGGTTTCATATTCAGGTGATTCCACGATTTCAGAAAATGCTATTTCAAGCACTATCTTCGGTTCAACTGTAATTTCACGGCCTTTGGTTGAAATTTCAAGTTCCTTCATTTTACCGGTTAAATATTCCAGTGTCGCATCATCCAGACCTGTTGCAGCATAGGCCACGGTCTTGAAATCGTCGTTCTCGTCTCTTAAAGCTACTAAGTATGATCCGACGAAATCGCCCCGTTTTCCGATTCCGTAGGTTCCTCCTACAATGACCATGTCAAGGGTTTCAGGTTCTGCCTTGTATTTGAGCATTTTTTTGCCTCTTAAACCTGGAATATATGGTGCTGATGCATCCTTAATCATGATTCCTTCATGGCCTTCATTAATTGATGTTTCAAACAGTTTCTGGACCTCGCCGATATTGTCGGAAGTTCCAACTTTCATTGTACTCAAGTTCATTTCGTCAACAGTGGTGTCTACAATGTTTTCCAAGGTTTTTCTTCTAATTTTTAGGGGTTCGTCAATCATTGGAACTTTGTAATACATCACATCAAAGAGGAATACTTTTAATGGAACGTTTTCCATAGCTTCCTCAACATTGTGCTTTCTTCTTACTCTATGCAGGATATTCTGGAAAGGCAGAGGTTTTCCATCTCTTGTAGCTATTACTTCTCCCTCTACAATATAGTCTTCATGAGGCAGGTGTTCATCGAACAGTTCGACAATTTCCGGAAGTGCATGTGTAATGTTTTCAAGTCTCCGTGTAAATATGTTGATTTCATCAGATTTCCTGTGAACCTGAAGTCGGATACCGTCATATTTTGTATCACATATTGCCTCGCCCATTTCAGGAATGATTTCATCAAGAGGAGGGGCAAGCTGTGCAAGCATTGGTTTAACAGGTGTTCCAGGTGTTAAATTAAGTTTTTTAAGACCTGCTTCACCTTCCTCTTTAGCAGTCCTTGCAACAACGGAAAAGTCATTGGTAAGCATTTGGGCTCTTTCGACAATAGCCTTGTCAATGTCAAATGCCTGGGCTATTGCATCGCGAACAACACCATCACCCACACCGATTCTAAGCTCTTCAGTGATTGTACGGGTTAAATATTTCGCTTCTGTTGCGCTTGCCTGTGATAATAGCTCAAGGATGATTGCAATCTTACGGTTTGTTGAGCGTGACCCGCTGATTTGAGATAGTTTTCGAAGGCTGTTGAAGACAAAATCAATGGTCAGGGGCTGTGAGAAAAAGGTCATTTGGGATTTTTTTGCATATAACTTGATGCATGCAAGACCGATGTCACCTTCGTCACGAACTGCATCTTCAACTGCAGCTTGTGTGGTTCCAACAGCTTCAGCTACTGCCCTTTCAACCAGTTTTCCACCTATTCCTATTTCTTCTGAGCTCCATGCAGGAAATACGACTCCCAAAATAAGCAATCCTACCTTTTCAATAGTGTCTGAATCTAATTTTTTTAGGTATTCGGATATTATTTCCGTTTTTTCAAGCCTTTTTGTAGTCGCTTCTAAAGCTGAGTAAACGTCTACCAGTTCCTGATATTTCATTAGAAGTCTCCTTTGGCTATTTTTACAGCACAATATTCTCCGCACATTGCACACATTTCATTATCGTCAAGTTCGCATTTGTCCCTGTACTTTCTAGGCTTGGACTTGTCAAGGGCGAGGTCGAACTGGGCTTCCCAGTCGAATTCTCTTCTGGCCTTTGCCATTGCACGCTCATGAGTCCATGCAGAATCCAGTCCTTTTGCAACATCTGCCGCTTCAGCAGCAATTTTGGATGCAATGACTCCTTCCTTCACGTCTTCCAGACTAGGCAGGGATAAATGTTCTGCAGGAGTCACGTAACATAGGAAATTAGCCCCTGCTGTTGCTGCAATAGCTCCTCCAATTGCTCCTGTAATATGGTCATAACCTGGTGCGATATCTGTTACCAAAGGACCTAAAACGTAAAATGGTGCTCCGTGGCATATTGTTTTTTGAATCTCCATATTTGCCTTGATTTGGTTGAGGGGCATGTGCCCTGGTCCTTCAACCATTACCTGGACATTGGCGTCCTGTGCTCTTTTAACCAAAGTGCCTAAATTTACAAGTTCTTGAATTTGAGGGATATCGCTTGCGTCTGCAAGACAGCCAGGCCTTAAGCCATCGCCTAATGATAAGGTAATGTCGTATTCATAGGATAACTCTAAAAGGTAATCGTAATTTTCATACAATGGGTTTTCCTGGTCGTTATGGTTAATCCAGGATGCCATGAATGTTCCTCCACGGCTCACAATTCCCATCATTCTGTTGGCGTCCTTCAGCTTTTGAACAAGATCTTTTGTAATGCCGCAGTGGAGGGTCATAAAGTCAACGCCTTCCTTGGCCTGGTTTTCAATTGCTTTGAAGATATCGTCAGGGTCCATATCGATTATTTCCCTGTTTTTGCCAAGTGTCACTACGCCTGCTTCATAAATCGGAACAGTTCCAATGCAGATGTCTACTGCATCCATGATTTTTTTTCTGAAAAGTTTCAAATCAGAACCGGTTGACAGGTCCATCAATGCGTCAGCACCGTATTCCTGTGCCAGTTTTGCCTTATTGATTTCAAGTTCAATGTCGTCAATTTTGGATGATGATCCGATGTTTGCATTGATTTTTGTTTTAAGGCCTTCTCCAATACCGCAAGGTTTTGACTTTCCGTATATGTTTTTAGGAATTACCACTAATCCCTTATCTATTAATCTGGCTAGTTTATTTACATCAATATTCTCTTTTTGCGCAACGAACTCCATTTCTGGAGTGATGCTACCTTTTTGAGCTTCACTTTTTTGAGTCAAATTTATCCCTCATGTTGACTAATCATTAATAATATTGTTCGTTCAAGTATATAGAATTAATTTTTTATAATTTGATGTTTAATAATATTAATTAAATATGGTGGTTAATATGCTTGAAGACAAACATGTTATCGAAACATTGGGAAAAGTTCGTGTTGTAATTGAAAATGGTGAAATTACAGAAGTCGGCGAATCCGAAATGAAATACTGTCCAATGTTTCATGCAATGCACAAGGTAGACGAACTGAATGAGGAATTCATCCGTAAAAACATTAATTTCAGAATCGAAGATTTTGGAATGTGCACTCCCGACAGGGTAATTGAAATGGATGATGCAGTAACTGTAGGGATATCTGAAATACTAAAAACCAACATGGAGAAAGGAAGCATAGACTGTGTAGTCGGAGCATGTGACGGTGCGGGAACACTGCTGATGACCAGTCCTCGCGTTGTGCAGGGAGTGGGCGGAAGAGTGTCAGGTCTTGTAAGCACAACTCCGATTCCTGATGTCATAAGGAGACTGGAAGAAAAAGGCAGTACAGTTCTCGACCCTGAAACTGCAGAGTTAAATCAGCTTGAAGGTTTAAAATTGGCTGTTGAAAAGGGATTTAAAAATATCGCAATCACAATACTGCCGTGTCCGATGGTTGAGGAAATCAGAAGTTATCCTGTGGGTGATGACGTTAATGTTTACATATTTGTGGCCCATACAACAGGCATCGCTGCGGATGAAGTTGAAATGCTTTTTGAAAATTCAGACATTGTAACTGCATGCGCATCCAAGGCCATTTCAGATTATGCGGATGAACATAAGCCATACTATTATGGTGTTAAGGTTCCGATTTTCTGCGCAAGTGAAAAAGGGCGTGAACTGTTGGATGCAAGACTTGAGCATATCAACAAGCCATTGACTACTAACGAGTATCCGAGAAATAAGGATGACGCTCCACACAAATTGCTTTAAGTGTTAGATATGAAGGTTATATATTTTGATACGGAAACAAGTGGACTGAATTGCAGAAATTGCAAAATTATTGAGCTTGCAATGCTGACAGTTGTTGACGGGGAAATTGTTGAGGAATATGATGAATTCATCAATATCGGCCAGGCGCTTTCACCTAAAATCATCAGTCTGACAGGAATTACAAACGAGATGCTGGCAGAAGAAGGGCGAAGCGAAGAAACCGTTGCAATCGATTTGAAGAAAAAATTAACTGAAGACACAATAATGATTGCTCATAATGCCCAATTTGACCTGTCGTTTATTTATTTCCTCCTAAAAAGGCATTATCCAGATGAAGCAGAAGACATTGTTGGAAATATACAGTGGCTGGATACATTGACTGTTTTAAAAGACAGAATGGATTATCCTCACAAGCTTGTTGATGCAGTTGAGCATTATGGTGTTGAAAAAGTTAATTTCCACAGGGCAATTGATGATACAAAAGCGCTGTATAGTGTCACTCAGGAATTAAAATTGGAACGTGATGACCTTGAGGAATACATTAATATCTTTGGATACAATCCTAAATATGGTGTTGGCAAGTTCAGATTTCCGTTCATTACCTATAAACCACAGTACTATCACAATCGAGGAAAATTACCTCCGAATGAAATTTTGCCAAAAAAATAGTCAATCTGTTTTTAAAATAATAATGGTGGTTTGGAGGTTGTGTGGGAAGGGTCTGTTCTTCCCACTAAATATGGTTAGAAAGTTCTTTAAAAATTAAGGGAGGAAAAAGGAAGAAATTGGGGTGTTTCTTCCTTACATATATTGAACTAACTGTTCTTCGTCTTTATTTCCAGGCTTCACTTTTTCGCTGGCTTCTTTGAAGTATTTGTTTGAGATTTCGGTGGTTTCCAAGTTTTCTCTCAATGCGAGCATTGCTGCTTCACGGCACACTGCTTCAATATCTGCCCCGACATATCCTTCGGTGTGTTTAGCTAATTTTTTGAGGTTGACATCGTCTGCTAAAGGCATATCTTTTGTGTGCACTTCAAAGATTGCAAGTCTTGCTTCTTCATCAGGTTCTTTTACTTGTATGTGTCTGTCAAATCTTCCAGGTCTCATAAGGCCTGCATCTAGAATGTCCGGTCTGTTGGTTGCGGCGATGATTGCCACATCTTCTAATTCTTCTAAACCGTCCATTTCAGTTAGCAATTGGTTAACAACTCTTTTTGTGACACCGCTATCTCCATCGTTGCCGCTGCGGGTACTTGCTATTGCATCGATTTCATCGAAAAAGATCACAGTAGGTGCTGCCTGTTTTGCTTTTCTGAATACTTCGCGTATTCCTTTTTCGGATTCACCAACCCATTTTGATAAAAGTTCAGGGCCTTTGACTGAAATGAAGTTTGCTTCACTTTCACTGGCTACCGCTTTTGCAAGAAGTGTTTTACCTGTTCCTGGAATTCCGTAAAGGAGGGTTCCTTTTGGAGGCCTTATTCCTAAGCGTTGGAATGTTTCAGGATGTTTCAGTGGCCATTCAACAGCTTCTTTTAATTCTTGTTTCACATCTTCTAGTCCTCCTACATCATCCCATTTGATATCTGGAATTTGCACGAGAACCTCTCTTAAAGCGGAAGGTTGTATTTCTTTTTGCGCGTTTTTAAAATCGTCCCCTGTAACGACGATTTTTTCCATGACCTCTTTTGGGATTTCTTCATCGTTTTGAATTTCTGGTAAGATTCTTCTGACTACTCTCATTGCCGCTTCCTTACATAATGATTCAAGATCGGCTCCGACGAATCCATGTGTTGTGTTTGAGATTTTGTCGAGGTCAACATCATCTGCAAGTGGCATGTTTCTTGTGTGGATTTCCAGTACTTCTTTTCTTTCTTCAGTATCAGGCACTCCAATTTCAATCTCACGGTCAAATCTTCCAGGTCTTCTGAGTGCTGGATCGAGAGAGTCTGGTCTGTTGGTTGCACCGATAACCACTACCTGTCCTCTGGATTTAAGACCATCCATTAAAGTTAAAAGTTGAGCAACGGTTCTTCTTTCAGCTTCACCGTTGGTTTCTTCTCTTTTTGGAGCAATTGCATCAAGTTCATCTATGAATATGATTGAAGGTGAGTTTTCTTCGGCTTCCTCAAAGTATTCCCTTAAGTTTTCCTCAGATCCGCCCACATATTTGCTCATGATTTCAGGTCCGTTTATTGCAATGAAATGTGCATCACTTTCGCTGGCTACTGCTTTTGCCAGTAATGTTTTACCTGTTCCAGGAGGACCGTGCATCAATACTCCTTTTGGTGGTGCAATGCCTAATTTTTCAAAGAGTTCAGGTCTTTTAAGAGGAATCTCAATCATTTCCCTTACTTTTTTAACCTCTTCTTTGAGTCCTCCGATGTCTTCATAGCTTACATCTACAAGGTTTCCGACACCTTCTATTTTGCTTACGTCAACAGGAGTTTCATGTAATTGAACTTCAGTATTAGGACCGACAATAACAATGTCTTTTGGACTTGTTGAAACTACTGCAAATTTGATTTCTTTCATTGCCGGTGTAAAATCCATCAACTCATCAAATAGGCTATTAAAACCCATGCTTGGTCTTGATGCTCTGATTTGTGATCCGATGATGTCTCCTTGAACCATTACTTTTCCGGCAAATAATCCTCTAACATCACCTTGGACACGGATGTTGTTTTCAATTGGGGCTAAAACAACTTTTTTTGCTTCAGTCGCTTGAGTTTTTTTGATTGTTACTTCTCCGCCGATTGTTGCTCCGGAATTTTTACGTACTAACCCATCAATTCTTATAACTCCAAGACCAATATCGGTTTGTGAAGGAAGAGCAATGGCGGCAGTTCGCCTATCACCAACGATTTCGATTAAATCTCTTTCACGAATGCCTAAGTCATCCATGACATTCGGGTCAAGTCTTGCTACGCCTTGGCCAACATCTTTTTGTGAAATTGCTTCTGCAACTTTTAGTGTAATTTCGTTTGCCATTTTATCATCTCCTTTGTATGGCTATTATATAAATGATTGTAATGGTCAAAATCTTTTTGTTACTTTTTGTAACTTTATTGTATTTTGACAAATATAAGATTGTATGTTTTACTATATAAAGGTTTCGGTCAAAAATTTAAAAATTTTTCTTCGTATTTTATTTTATTTATTTAAATAACTGATTATATTAATTATTTTTACAAATATATTTCTTAAAATTTTAATTTTTAAAAAATAGCGATTAGTGATGGTTTATATTTGAAATAAAATTTTAATTACTTTTTGATATTTTAATATTTGTTCGTATATGATAAAACAATTATCTTATGGTTCCGCCAAAGCCTGTGAACAATTTTTTCACATTCTCAATGTCATCTTTTGATAATGCTGTAACCTCGAATGTCAAGCTTATTGAGCCATCATCAATTTGGGGTCCATTGTATGTGTCAATTAGCTTAACGTTAATTATATTGTCAATATTCATCACAGCTTTTTCTATTGTTTCAACATTAACGTTTTTTGAAAATACGCAGCTGATTGACTGGACGGTCTTATCACAGTTGTCAAGTTTCCACTGGTAAAGCTCATTTGGAAGCAATATCCTGATGTTTGCAAGGCGCAGATTTTTAGTTTTGCTTCCATTTATTAAGGTTGCTGTTTTGCTGTCCACACCTTCAAGAATTCCTACATGAATTTTTTTAGAGTAGATGTGCTGCAGACCTACTTCCTTGCCGATTAACCTGGTCAACATTATGTATTCGTAATTCAGAGCGCCAATTGCTTTGTCACTTCTACCTAATGCATCTTTAATGTCACCCATATGTTTTGTTGCATTGTTGGTAATCTCAATGAATCTTTCACTGTCCTTTTCATTGATTACATCTCTTAGCTCAATCACCGCATCTGCAAATGTATTTCTAATTTTCGGCCCGTTACTGTTCATGGACTGGATGTTGTATGTTAAATATGGGTTTTGTGAAACAATACGGGCAATCAAATCAATCATTAAATTGTAAATCGGACTTTCATAATCTTCGGTTTCAGCCAGGTCCACTTTCAGTTTTTCAATTGCGGAAGCTGTTGAAATGAAAGAGAAATGGGTTAAAACCTGCACAATGCTCATCATGAAGTCATGTTTTTCGGCAGTGGTTTCAATAATTTTCATATTTTTGCTTTTAAGATAATCATAAACCTTATCATACCATTCACCCTTTTTATCTGCAGTCAAAACAATTATCTGATTGTCTAGCCTTGTAGTTCTTGGACCGAAAACAGGGTGTGTCGGAATATATTCTATCTCATCGGGTAAAACTTCCCTCATGGTGTTTGAAGGCTCCTCTTTAATTGAAGTAACATCCACCATTAGTGATCCTGATTTCATATAAGGCGCCACTTCGCGAATTACATCTGATGTGTGTTGGATAGGCACTGAGATGATTAGGATATCACTGATATTGGCCAGTCCTGCATTGGATTCAATATAATTTACTCCTGCTTCACTGGCAATTCGATTTCCTTTCTCATGGTCTCTACCAGTAATGTATACTTCAAATTCGTCCTTAAAATAATATACTAAAGTTTTTCCTAAACCGTCAGTTCCACCAATAATTCCAACATTCATAAAAATTATTTTGTTTTAAGTATTAATAATAGTATTGTAAAAGACATTCCTATTTTAAAAAGTTGAATGGGATATGTTTGATAGTGACAAGTTTCTTTGCGCATTTTTGAATTTGGGTTAATTTCATTAACAAGTAACAATATAATATCTTTGAAAGCATGAAAATTATAAATCAGGATACTAAAGAGGGAATTATTGAAGTAGTTCCGGAAACATTGGACGATTTATGGCATTTATCACATATCATAGAAGTCGGAGACAATGCTTCCTCAAAAACAACACGCCGCATACAGGACAATACAGGCGATAAGTTAAGAAGTGACCGGGGAGTTAAAAAAACTTTTTATCTGGGATTGGATATTGAGAATATTAACTTTCATTTATTTACAGGAAAATTGAGACTAACTGGAGTTATTACTAAAGGACCTGAAGACCTGATACCTCTCGGTTCTCACCATACTCTTGAAGTCAAGCTCAATACTCCCATAACCATTAAAAAAGACAGATGGCCAAAATGGGCAATTAAAAGACTCAATCAGGCAATCGATGCTTCTAAAAAACTATCTGCAATAATTGTTGTACTTGAAGACGATACTGCTACATTGGGATTGATGAGGCAATTCGGCATAGAGTATTACGGACCTATCAAGGGGCATGTTTCAGGCAAAAGGATACTTGACAAGAACAGGCAAAAGAATATCACTCAATTTTATGAAAAGGTAATAGAATCAATTGTAAAGTTCGATTCAATACAGAATATAGTGTTGGCCGGACCGGGATTTGTTAAAAATGATTTTTTCGATTATCTTAAAGAGAAGCATAAGGAGTTGGCTCAAATTTCAATTATCGAAAGCACCGGTGCCGGAGGAAGGGTCGGAATAAGTGAAGTTTTAAAGAAGGGCACTGTTGAAAAGCTAACTTCCGAAAATAGGGTTGCTTTGGAAATGTCTGCTATAAATAATCTGCTTTCTGAAATTGGCAGGAATTCCTCAAAAGTGGCATATGGGCCAAAAGAAACCAAGAACGCTATAAATCTTGGTGCGGTCAGTGAACTTTTGGTACTTGACACCAAAGTGGCTGATGACAATATGGGCGATTTGATGGACATGGTAGAAAACATGAAAGGAGAGGTCATGGTCATAAGCAGCGAACACGATGGCGGCAAGCAACTGGAAAGTTTAGGTGGAATGGCAGCTATTTTAAGGTATGAAATCAGTTAATTGATGTTAAAAAATACTGATATATTAAATTTATATAGAATAAAATATTATAACTTATAATGTATAAGACAGTTTTATATTTGTGATATCTATGATGTATACGTCAGTAATTTTTGCATTGATATTCGTTTTCGTTTTATCTGCGGTTGGAACTGCAGTACTGAATATCATTTTCAATTTTTTAGGAAAGCAGGGTTATTTGGGAAATTTATATCCTAATGTTCGTGGTGGAATACCTAGAGGCATAGGTTTAGTCCCCTTTGTTATTTTATCATTTTATATGCTGCCTAAATTTAACAATCTTGTTTTAATCATTGGAATTTTTGCTTTTATTGACGATATTCTGGGAAGAAAAAAATGCGTTCCATTGGGCATTGAATGGGGTCAGCTTTCAAGAGGAGTGGGCATAATACTTGTCATGATTGTAGGAATTATGGAAGGATTAGGTGTTTCTGCAATTCTCATAGCTCTTTTAGTTCAACCACTCAATATTTCAGACATGCAGCCTGGATCCACTTGTATAGTAACAATTATAATGTCTATTTTAACCATGCTTATTATGATATTAATCAATTCACCTCCTTACGAAGAATTGTTGGCTATCTACACACCATTATTGATATTGGTGGTATGTTTAGGATACTGTCCTTTGGACTTTTCAGGAAAAATCATGCTTGGAGAAGTCGGAAACCATACATTCGGTATTGCATTGGGTGCAGCATTCTATATTGTCGGCGGTTTCTGGTGGCTATTGCTTTTATTCATATTAACAACTGCATTGATTGCCTTTGTAAGGCGCAATACCCTGAAAGTATTCTTCAGACAAAGGTTAGGATTGATAAACCCTACATTTGGTGATTATTTCATGGATGTATTAACCGGAGGGGGATTGGGAGATCTCGTTAGAAAATTTGTTTTAAAGGAAAATCAGTATCCGGTTACAAATCCTATATTGATTTTATTAGGATTTAGAAGACTGTTATTTAATCCGCATGCAAGACGCCATCCTCATTATCCTCAAGAGGATATCAAACCAAGAATAATGTTAAGGAGATAAGTATGAAAGCATTATTTATTGTTACGGGTAGAGGATTGGGCGGTGATGCAATGGTCGCTCTCAATACAATGAATGCTCTTGAAAGAAAAGGAGTCACTTGTGAAATTGCATTGGATGAGTCTGCTCACGGAACTCTATTTGAAAAAAACGGATATGAATGGCATAGAATTTCTGTTCCTCATGCAGGGGGGCATTCTGCAACCAAACTCTCTGCAGCAAAGGGTGCTGTCCAATTGTTTGTTGCCACCATAAAGGCAAGAAATCTTATTAAAAAATTAAAGGTCGATTTTGTCGTTGGAGTTTTGGGCGGGGGAGCTATTGTGGCCTCACTTGGTGGCAAATTTGCTCGCAAACCAACTTTTTCCTTAATTTCAACACCTCTTGATTCAGCAGTTTGTCCGAAATTCAATCAATGTTACATTTTACCTGAATTGGATAAGTTCAGATGGGATGAATTGCCTAAAAATATGGACAAGGCTTTCTATCCTCTCTCTAAAGCGGTAGATGAAGGGGATGCCAAGGTTGCTTATTCAAAACTTAAGGAATTCCCGAATTTTGACGAAAACAAAAAAACAATTTTATTTTCTTCAGGTTCATCTATTTTCAAAGGCACTATCAAAGCCATTAACTTGACTGCAGACTATACTGATGAGTATAACCTTGTTTTGGTTGGTTTGCCAATGTATGATGAATACATGGATCTCATTGATGAAGAAAGAATTATTTACGTGGGATATATCACATGGATTAATGATTTGTTCAGATTTGCCGATTTGACAGTTTTAACCGATGACGGTGTCTCCCTTGAGGAAGCTTTGGTTGCAAGGACTCCTATAATTGCGTTAACCAAAGTTAAATGGGGAAGATATCAGAATATGGCCGGTGTGTTTAAAGGTGCAATTATCGAATCTGAAGTGGATGATGTTTGTAAAAGCATAGAGGAAGCATTTGAAAATATGGATACCTTGAAAGAAAATGCTGTTATGTACGGTAAACTCTGTTCCGAAGCTGCCGATGATTTGGCAGATAGAATTCTAAAAAAAGTGAAATAGTGGTTTTACAACCACATATATTTTATTAGTTTGTATGTTGTGTCTGTTGAAGGATGGACTTCTAAAAATTCTTCATAATCATCTAAATCATAGTCTTCCCTCATCAGATAAGAGAGATATGCCACATCACTGGTAGATGATGGGGATATTGAATTAATTTTATTGATTTTGTTGTTCTTTTTATCGAACTCTATTTCTGCATAGCCTGTCTGTTCTGTTAGTATGTTCCAAAATGAGTGAGGTCCCGGAATTCCTGGGAATTTGACTATGGCTTTATCTTCATCGCTACATTCATTTTTTTCATTTTCAACAAAACTCACTTCAGTGTTCAAACTTATTGTTTGCGGAATACAACTGTAGCTTACTTTATTCGGATAGTTTGCCATATTTCTTGCAGCTACGCGCCCCTCCATTCTAGCTACTGGAGTTAGTTGATATCCTCCAATAACATCACCTGCAGCATATACATTATCAACATTTGTTTGCATCATTTCATTAACTTTTATTGTTTTGTCAGGATTCAATTCAACAAATCCTTCAGCTATTTCACTGTTAGGGGTTCTTCCTGTTGCGAAAAATGGAACTCCTTCTAACTCTTCATCGTTTTCTGTCAATACCTTGTTTTTGAAAGCTTCTTTGATGTTGGTGTTTTCAATAACATTTACATCGGGAATAATTCTTTTAAGGATGTATTCCTTTGTGGTTTCATTGATTTCCTTTAGGAATTTGCTTCTTGCAATAACATTAACTTCACTTCCGAGTGTTGAATAGATGTTTGCAATTTCACAGGCAATTATTCCTCCTCCGATGATGTTTAATTTTTCAGGGACTTCGTTTAATTTTAAGATGTCCTTGTTGGTTAATCCGAATTCACTGCCTCTGATATTTGGGATAAACGGACGTGCCCCTGTGGCAATTAGGAGGTTGTCATATTCAAGACTTTCATTGTTTACTTTTACGGTGTCTCCTTCGATACTGGCTTCGCCATAAACAATGGTATTTCCAAAACTTTCGTTTTCCAGTTCATTCAAATGCCTAAGAATTTTTTGTGTTTCGACAATCTTTTCTACAATTTTTTCGTATGAAACTTCGATTTGGCTTTTGAGAAATCCGTGCTTGTTGAATCTGTTATTAGCATCAATGAATTTGGTAACATCAGTCAGTGCACAGATAACCATACATCCCTCATTTAGACAAGTTCCAGCTATATGATTTTTTTCAATTAAAGTAACTTCTTCACCAAGTTTTCCGAGTTCTACAGAAGCCAACCTTCCTGCAGGGCCTGAACCGATAACGATATTCTTCATTTAATCACCTGTTTAGATAGTTTTATATAATACTAACTTTTAATACTATTAATATATTAAAATTTTGGAGATGGAAATTATGTGTATTGCAGCACCTGCTCATGTTGTTGAAATAAATAGGGAAGAAAATTGGTTGTATGCCGACTTTGGCGGAGCAAGACAACAAGCAAAATTAGACCTTTTACCTGATGTGGAAGTTGGAGACTATGTTTTAATCCACGCAGGGTTTGCAATTGAAAAATTATCTGAAGAAGCTGCTAAAGAATCTTTAGAAGCTTGGGAAGAACTTTTAGATATTCTTGAAAAAGAAGATGAAGAGATGGAAAAAGCAAGAATGGCTGATTTAGAAAATCAGTAAATTGATACTCTTGTTATTCCTTTTATTTTTAAAAATTCGTTTATTAAATCACCGCTTACCGGCTTTTCAGTTATGATGATTAGGGATGGGTTTTCCTGAAGTTCGGTATCTTCGGCATATGCCTGTCTTATACTGATTCCTTTTTTTGATATCAAGTTTGCTGTAGTGCCCAGTATGCCTTCGCTTTCAGATCCTACCTCTATTTCTATAACGCCCAATTCCAAATTTTTAGCAATATTTTTTAAGAGGGTTCCTGCAGGGATGATGTTTCTAAAAAGATTATACAATTCTTTATCATCTTTTATAACATCTATTGTGGATTTTATTACTCTTCTGTCGACATTGGCTGCTGTAGCCAATGCTTTATCACTTATTTTTAGATTGCCGCAATAAATTTTGCCGTCTTCATTTAAAGACAGTCCAAGTTCAATCATTTTTTCAGCAACTCGGATTCTTGCAGGGTACTTTTTGAATTTCTCGTTGATTTTTTCCCACATATTAATCATTAATCCTACTTTTTGTACATCTATGTTCTGTTAAATATAATATATAAAATTAATCATCAAAATGCCGATTTTTTCTCGAATTAAAAAAAGTCGATTAAATGTTTAAAAAGTTGTCAGGTAAACGAAATTGTCATAAAAATTAGTTAGAAGTAGGCTAGATGGGATTCGAACCCATGACCTCCCGGTTATCAGCCGAGCGCGCTAACCAAGCTGTGCCACTAGCCTATAAAAATTGTATCTTGACAGTTAACTGTCAACATTAATACTTATATTAATAGCTATATATAATCTTTTCGGTTTTTTTAAGATTATATATAGAATTAAAATAAGATTAAAAAAATTATCTGTTAATCATTTCGTTAATGGAGTCAGCCATAGCATGTCCTTCAACGATGATTTTAACATTTTCAATACCCTCAACGTTTTCAGCTCTGATTTTTGCATCAGCAGCAATACGGGTGATACTCATACATCCAGGGTTGGTAGGTTTAAGTATAATTTCGGCTTGATCGCCATCTACTGTAATATCTTGTACAATACCCATTTCTACAATACTGATTCCCATGTGAGGGTCATTAATTACAGAAACAGCATTTCTTATATCATTCACTAAATCTTCTGACATATGTAGTCTCCTAATTTTTTGTTGTATTTATAATTATTATTAATGATATTTATATATCTTTTGTTTACAATTCTTGAATAAATTAAAGGTTACTTTACTCTATGCTTGATTTTTACACCAATTCCATTGCTACATTCTTCCATTTCATGGCCGGTCATTACTGCTTTTCCCACGCCAACAACAGTGTCCTCTTTAACAACGACTACCTCATCATTTGGAATAATATTATGGTCAGCCTTTTGAATTCCCGGTGCAAATACTGTATTGGTTTCCAGGTTGAAATCAATATTCACGACATTAATTCCCAAGTCCTTAAGGATTTCTCCTCCTGGCAAATTAAGTCTGTATAATCCGTGATCCTTGTTGAGCAAAGCCAGCTGTTTTCCTGAAGATAATATTCTTTTGTGATACATTCCTTTGGTTTTAACATTATCTGGAATGAAATCACAGGCATCTTCACCGAACTGATACATTGCAATTGAACGCAATTCATGCAATGTTTTTTCTCTTCTGTTGACTCTTTGATGTTTTTTAAGTTCCATTCTGAGATTGTAAAGGGAATCAGGGGAAGTTGGTCTTTCATCAACACAAACATTAATAAAATCATCTACATACTGTTCGCAGGATTTCAAATAACCTCCTGAGAGGTTTGCAATTACAGTTTTTCCTTCACAATACTTCCGGATTAATTTTCCGCTTTCATCAATTTCATCTTGTGACCATGAACCGGTCGTACTCACATCATATGACTGGATTGGAAAAGTGTTTTCAAGTTCCCTTGGACATATTCCGAAGGGGGATGTGACAATAAGCTCCTGAAAGGATCTTGTAATTTTTCTGAATTTCTGATGTGATTTTGAATTTGAATAAGGTTTTTTCATACTGCACGGCAATAAAACAACAGTATCTCCAAGAGGTTTCATCATTTCCATTCTCTGCCTCCATCTTACTGCCTCCGGACGGTATAGGGATTCTTCACTTGAACATATTACTTTCATATTCATTCCTCAAAATGTTTTATCAGTTCTTCATCTAGTTTCAGCAATCTTTCAATGTTGTCGTCGCTGTCTTTTATTCTTCTTTTCCATTTTTTAATAACAAAATCAATATCCACTTCCTCGCTGCCGCTGATTAGATTGTCTGCATGTGCAACAATTTTTTCTTCAAGGGTTTGGGGAACGTAGGATTTAACGGGAAGGCCCAGGTTTTTTGCTTCACTTTCGGTAATCCCGGCACCGATATGCCTTTCGATAATGTTCAAAACGTCTTCGTCATAACCGTATTTTCGGGCGATTTCAACACCTTCAATTGCATGGGTTATCCCATGTGTTCTGGATCTTCCAATGTCATGTAATAAAGCACCTTTTCTAATTAGGTCTTTATCTGCATTGTCAAAATGAGAAGCTATTTCCATAGCTTTTTTATAAACGGCCTTTGAATGTTCAATAACATTTTCAGGAGTTTCTTCCTGTACAAGTAATTCAATTTCCATTTCCAATCCTATTTTTTTACTTTTTCATTGAAGGAATTAAAATTACTTTCAACCATTTTAATGTCTTCTTTGATTTGTTTGATGTTGGCTTCGTTGTCTTGGAATTCCAATTCGTCACCGCATGCAGGACATAAGAATTCATAGTCTGAAGCTGCATCAAAATCAAGTCTGACATGTCCTTGAGGACATATGAAAAACATGTTGTTTTCTTCACGTTCCAATTCATCGTTAAGCATTTTTAAATACTTTTCTGAATCTTTTATAATACGTGAAATAACTTCGTCAGTTTCAAATTTCCATGAATATGTGAACCATTGAGTTTCAGGGTCTTTACTTCTTTTGTAGCTAGCTAATCCCATATCATAAAGTCTGTAAAGAATTTTTCTAACTATATTTAATTTGATTCCAGTTTTTTTAGCTATTTCTTCATCGGTTTCAATTCCGTCGATTAATGCTTCAACAATTGGTAAATTGCTTTCATCTTCGACAACATTGGTTAATAAGGTCTTTACTAATGGATCGTCTATCATTTAATTGCCCCTAAATCTCATTATCACATTTTATTTAAAATGAAAATAGTAAAATAAACAAAAAATTATGATAACTTATTAAATTAATGTTAGTTATATCTTTTTTATTATAAAAATATAACTAATTTAAGATTAATTTTTCGACTTCAATAGTCTTTTAAAATGTCTAATAAGTTATCGGTAATGTAGTCAACTTCCTCGTCTGTCAGCTTGGAATATATTGGCAAGCTTATTTCATTTTCAAACAGACCATATGCATTAGGATAGTCTTTTATGTCAAATCCTAAATTTTTATATGCGGTTAACAATGGAAGCGGTTTATAATGGACATTTGTACTTATTCCTCTCTCTTCCATCTTGATTATGATTTCGTTTCTATCCTCCATGGATATGCCTTCGATTCTTGTAAGGTATAGGTGTCCTGAGGATTTGCTTGTTTCCGTATTGTGCTGAGGAATTATGACTTTCGAATCTTTGAATGCCTCATCATATTTTGCGATGATTTCATGTCTTCTGGCCAGCATTGAGTCATATCTTTCCAACTGTCCAAGACCTATTCCTGCCTGAACGTCAGTCATGTTGCATTTGTATGCCGGAAGAAGGATATCATATTCCCAGGATCCCTTTTGTGTTTTTTCAAGGGCGTCCTTGGTTTGTCCGTGAAGTGAAAGAATTTGGTATTCCTTGTATATTTTTTCATTATCCAATCCGTCATGGTCTTTCCAGGTAACTGCACCTCCTTCCGCAGTTGTCAGATTTTTAACTGCATGGAATGAGAAGCATGTAAAGTCAGCCAAACTTCCAGCTTTTTTCCCGTCTTTTATTGCTCCGAAACCATGTGCACAATCTGCAAGAACTATGATTCTGTTGAATTTTCCCTGAATTTCATTATCTGCTTCGAACAATTCTTTCTTATCTTCGATTATTTTGAATATTCTGTCATAATCACATAGGATTCCTGCAATATCCACTGGAATTATTACTTTGGTTTTTTCGGTGATTGCATCAGCCATCATGGAATAGTCCATTTCTTCCCTGTCTTTTTGGCTGTCCACCATTACAGGTGTTGCTCCGACATGGCAAATGACGCTGCATGTTGCAGTGTATGTATATGCAGGTACGATAACCTCATCACCCTCTTTGATGCCTAATAGTCTCAATGTCATTTCGAGGGCAGTGGTTGCAGCACTTAGACAAACGGTTTTGTCGGTGTTGCAGTATTCGCTTATTCTTCTTTCAAGTTCTTTTGTTTTCGGACCGGTTGTAATCCAACCGGATTTTAAAGCTGCAATAACTTCTTCAATCTCTTTGTCACTAATGTCTGGTGGTGAAAATGGTATATTCATATTTTATCTCCATTAATTTCTTCAGGACTTTTATAAGTAGGAACGCATTCTTTTAAAGTGTCTTTAATTTGGTCTTTGTCAGTAATGTCTTCATCAATCAATATTCTGAGTGAATCCAGTTTTTGCTCGATGTCGCCCATTGTAAAATTCATAGGCTCTGTGATGAATATCTTTTCATGGTTGGTCTTTTCAAGATTTTCCTCATCCATAAGCAATTCTTCGTAAATCTTTTCTCCAGGTCTTAAACCTGTAATTTCAATATCTATATCCACTCCCAATTTCAGTCCGGACAGTTCAATAAGGCTTTTAGCCAAATCATATATTTTGACAGGCTCACCCATATTCAATACAAAGATTTCTCCACCTTTTGCATAGGTTATGGATTGCAAAACTAAAGCCACAGCTTCAGGTATTGTCATAAAGAATCTTGTAATGTCTTTATGGGTTACTGTTACAGGACCTCCTTCAGCGATCTGTTTTTTAAATAATGGTACAACAGATCCGTTACTTCCTAAAACATTACCGAAACGGACAGCAACATATTCTGTTTCACTTTCCTTATCCTTTGCCTGGATAATCATTTCACATAGTCTTTTGGTAGCGCCCATTACGTTTGTCGGATTGACAGCCTTGTCGGTGGAAATCAGAATAAATCGTTTTGTTTTGTATTTGTCGCATGCATTGACCAGATTGTAAGTTCCGAACACGTTATTCTTGACAGCCTCTGAGGGGTTATTTTCCATTAGGGGAACATGCTTGTGGGCGGCTGCATGGAAAACAACATCTGGTGAAAATTCCTCAAACAAATCAAATATCCTCTGTTCATCCCTGATGTTTGCAATAATCGCTTTTATATCATTATTAGGATATTTTGCTTTCAATTCTAATTCAATATTGTATAGGCTATTTTCATATATGTCTAGCATCAGTAGCTGTTTTGGGTCATGGAGCATTATCTGTCTGCAGAGCTCTTCTCCTATTGATCCGCCCCCACCGGTTACCAGGACTGTTTTTTCATGAATAAGACTTTTGATATTGTTGTTGTCTAATTCTACAGGGTCTCTTCCCAGCAAGTCTTCAATTTCAACATCTCTTAGGCTGTTGAATAGATTTTCCTCGGTAATCACTTCCCTCAAACTTGGGAGCACTTTTATTTCAGCACCGGTCTTGCTGCAGATTTCAAGAATTTCTTTTTTGTCATGGTTGCCTATGTTTACGATTGTGAAAAAAATGGTGTCGATATTGTATTTGTGGCAAATTTTTTCAATATCATTTCTATTGCCTATAATTCTCACTCCCGCAACTGAGTATCCTCTGCGCTGTTTATTGTCATCAATAATTCCTATAATTTCATATCTTCCTTTTAAAGTAGTATTTAAAGTTTTAATGATGTCGTTAGCGGAATATCCTCCTCCGATAATCAGCAGTTTCTTCTGGTTTTCAGGAGTGTAGTTCAATCCCTTATTTGCCATATCTGACAGCAGAACGTATTTAATGCCTATGCGCATTACAAATATTATGATACCAATTATCAAACCAACGGCCAGATTGAATTTGATTGAAGGGTTTTTCATGTTAAATACGACTTCTTCGATTAGGGACACTATAATTATTGAAATAACTGAAAGGATTACATATATTAGATAGTCTTGATTATTTTCATATCGGACAATGTTGGAATATCTTTTTGTAACTCTAAATACAATTTGAAATACGATAATTGCCAGTATTATACTTATTATAAGTTCATTTCTTGTTACTGCACTTGTAGGATTCATTAAAAACGAATCTGTAATCAGCACGGATGCAAAGTAATATCCTAAAATGATTGCAATGCAATCAGCCAGCGGCAGTAAGATATTTCTGTATTTTCCTAACCTATCAATTTCCATCAAGACCAATCCTTCAATTAATGCTTTTTAAATAATAACAATTATTAGTTTAAGCATTTCTATTTATGTAAAATGTTTAATATAAAATTAGTTATTTTGCATTTGTATTGCGGGTGAGGGGTCTTTTGATTATTTTTTTCTGATGATCACTGCAGGCGTATGGGTTATGGAATCAAGAGTTTCAACGGTAACTTCGCTCATTTCAGTACCTAAAACTGATTTTACGCTATGTATTGTTTTCATTTCGGTTGAAAGTGATTTTTGATAATCCTCAGCAATATTTGCAAATTTCAGGCCATCTTCAACGCTGATTTTTTCACTGCAGCCCAACGGTGTTGATCCCATGTTTTCGGATAATTGTCCCTTGAAATAACCGAAAAATCCTCTGTCCGCTTCAATTCCATCTATGGCTATTGGAAGGCCTGTAAAATATTTTCCGTTTTTCATATATGTCGCATCGGTATCGATTATCAGCACGCATACTTCCTTTCCAATTTCCTTTTTAATTTTTTTTGCAACTTTTTCGGGATTTTCCGGAAGCAATGAAACGCAGGTTCCAGGGGCATTGCTTAAGTCTATTCCAGCTTCTGAAGCAGGTTTTAACGCATGTTTCAATCCATATAACTGAAGTACAACTTCCTTATGTGCTTTTGTTTCTTCGGGCAATCTTCTAAGATTTTTTATAGTTCTCTTTTTGATTCCTAAGAGAGGTCCTAAAGCGTATCCCCAAAGATATTTGCTCCATACTGTTGTTAGGAATTTTGCTGTTAGCGATGGTGTGTATTCGGATTCATCAACCAGTCTGTTTTGGGAAACTGAAATTGGAGTTTCAGCAATTACCAAATAATCTCCATCTTTCATTAGCTCCTTTGCGGGATTGATTATACAACTTAAATCTTCATTTGGCTTAATATATCCTGTTTCAATTGGAATTACAATATAATCTCCATTGATAACATGTTTTATATTTTGCAGTTCATCACTCATCATAAAAATCTTTTAAAACTAGTTGTTCAATATAGTAATATAGTAAGTTACTTTTATTAAATATAATTTTGGAGAGTGTGTTATATGGCAAGAAAATTCATAACATATTTTGATAAAGAAGGTGAAGATTACACTGACGAACTCATTTCAGCTGTAAAAGATAAATTGGAATTGTGCGAAAACATTAAAACTATTGTTATCGCTTCTGCATCAGGTAAATCAGCATTGAAACTTGCTAAAGCAGTTGGCGATAGGGTTAAAATAGTTAATGTTACACATCATTACGGCTTTAGCGGACCTAACGAATCCGACATATCAGAAGACATGATTAAAAAATTGGAGAATGTTGGAATAGTAACCTACTTCGGATGTCATGCGTTCAGCGGTGCTGCAAGAGGAGTTACCAATAAATATGGCGGATACTCTCCATTGGATGTTGTTGCAGATACTTTCAGAATGTTTTCACATGGAATAAAGGTTTCTGCAGAAATTTCAATAATGGCTGCCGATGCTGGTTTGATTCCTGTCGGTGAAGAAATCATTGCTATTGGAGGAAGGGGTCACGGTGTTGACAGTGCAGTTATATTGACTCCGGCCAATGCTAAAAACTTATTTGATTTAAAATTCCATGAAATTATTGCAATGCCTAGAGATTAAATTTTAAATATAATGAAAATAAAATATATTTTTTCACATTATTTTTAAAAGTAGTTGCATTTAAATATTAGTAACAATAGAAATATTTAACAATTAATTTTAATAGCAGAGTATGTGGGGTTAATTTGTGAAATTTATAGATGATGCAATCAAAGAATCCGAACAAAGAATGGAAGAGAAAACACCGGAAAAAATTTCTTCAGACATTGATGAAGAGCTTATTAATATAATGGATGGTGTTAAAACTAAAATTTTCGTTGTTGGTGCCGGTGGAGCAGGTAACAACACTATTTCAAGATTAAATGAAATGGGTATCGAAGGAGCAACAACAATTGCAGTAAATACTGATGCTCAAGATTTATTTTACTGTCAATCTAGTAAAAAAATATTATTAGGTAGAAAAACTTCAAAAGGATTAGGTGCAGGTGGAGAACCATCTGTCGGTGAAGAATGCGCCGAAGAAAGTGAAGATGAAATCAGAGAGGAATTGGAAGGTGCAGACATGGTATTTGTCACCTGCGGTCTCGGTGGAGGAACAGGTACAGGTTCAGCTCCAATTATCTCAAAATTATCTAAAAAATTAGGTGCATTAACTGTTGCTGTTGCAACATTACCATTTTCTGCTGAAGGAATTAAAAGAAGAGAAAATGCGGAGCAAGGTTTAGAAAAACTCCAAGAATCTGCAGACACTGTTATTATTATTCCTAATGATAAATTATTAGATGTTGCACCAAACTTACCTTTAAACAAAGCTTTCATGGTTTCTGACGAAATTTTAGGAAGAGCAGTTAAAGGAATTACAGAATTAATTACTAAAAGAGGTCTTGTAAGTTTAGACTTTGCAGATATTAGAAGTATCATGACAGGATCTGGAATGGCTATGATTGGTATGGGTGAATCTGATTCTGGAGACAGAGCTTTAGAATCTGTACATGAAGCATTAAGCAGCCCATTATTAGATATTGATATTTCCAATGCTACTGGCGCATTAGTAAACATATCTGGTAGTTCTGACTTAACATTACATGAAGCTGAAAAAATTGTCCAAGTTGTTGCTGATAAATTGGATCCTGAAGCTAACATTATTTGGGGTACTCAAATTGACGAAAGTCTTCAAAATACTGTTAGGACCACTGTGGTTGTTTCAGGCATTAGTACTGATTATGATTCTGATAATGAACCAGATATTGAATATGCTAATGATAATCAAGAATCCAGTTCAGCTAATGATCAATTAGACGATTTCATTGATGGAATTTTCTAATTCTATCTTATTATTTTTTTTCAATAATGCAAACATTTATTAATGTTTAAAATAAAAATTATTTTATTACTATTATTTTATTATAATTCATTTAACTATGGTTTCATAGTTTTATTAATTTTGGGTATTTAAAATGAATGTACAAGAACGTTTTGATAAATTTGTTAAAGACAGTAAAAGAGTATTAAAAGTATCAAGAAAACCAGATTGGCCAGAATACAAAGAATTGGCTAAAGTTACATCAATAGGTGTAATTATTATTGGTGTAATTGGTTTTGTTATAGTTTTACTCGGTTCATTAATTGGTTTATAGAACTTTAAATCATTTCTTAATCCAAATTTAAATTATAATAGAATTTTGTAATAATCTTATCTTTTTGATTTTAGATTTTTATCATTGAGTTAAATCTATAATCATCTATATGATATTATTAGAACCTAGGGAAGATGGGGGATAGCTTAGTCAATTTTCACATTTTTGTGAATTACCTAAGAATCTGCAATTTATTGCAGGCTTCAAATAACTTTTAACTTAATGTATGATTTTATTAACTAGTAAATTGAAATAGGTGAATTTTGCATGGAAGATACTAATAGTTCCATATATGCTCTTAAGACCTCTGCAGGTCAAGAAAGGAATGTTGCTAGACTTTTAGCTCGTAAAGCTAGAACTATTGATGGTATAGGCATTTCTTCAATTCTTGTTCCGGAATCTTTAAAAGGGTATATTTTAGTTGAATCTTCAACAAAAATAGATCTTAGGAACCCTGACTTAAAAGTACAGCATTTAAGAGGGGTTGTAGAAGGTAATGTTGGTATTACTTTCGAAGAAGTAAAAAGATTCTTAAAGCCAGAGCCAATTATTTCCTCTATTCAGAAAGGAAGTATTGTTGAGCTTATTTCTGGACCGTTTAAAGGTGAAAGAGCGAAAGTGGTTCGTATTGATGAATCACGTGAAGAAGTCGTTCTAGAGTTGATAGAAGCAGCAGTACCTATTCCGGTTACTGTTAAAGCTGATCAAATTAGAATAATTCAAAAGGAGGCTGACTGATGGCTAAAGATACAGTCGAAGTTCTTATCGAAGAAAGTGCCTGTAAAAGTTATCATTGATAGAGATACTAAAGATTTCGAAATCGAAATTGGTACTCCACCAACAACTGCGCTTATCATGGAAGAATTAGGCATCGAAAAAGCTTCTCATGAACCAGGTTTAGATATCGTTAATGATTTACCGATTGAAACCGCTTTAAAAATCGCAAGAATGAAATTCGATTCATTACTCGCAAACGATTACAAAGCAGGTGTCAAAGAGGTTATGGGAACCTGTGTAAGTATGGGATTATCTGTTGATGGTAAAGACCCAAGAGAAGCACAAAAAGCAGTAGATGCTGGAGAATATGATGATATCTTAGTAGAATAGATATCGTTTTTAAAATTTAATTTAAGTTAATTACACAGTGTATATGATGTTATAATTATGTTATAATTGATATACTGTTTTTAATTCATGCAATCGTTTAAGAATTTTTTTCTTAGTAATCGATACTCATGAAACCAAAAAAAGAAATCCAATGAACAATATGTTCATGGGGGATAAATATGACACAAGATGTAGTAAACGCGGTGAAGGAGGCTAAAGAACAATCAAAGCCGAGAAACTTCACTGAGTCCGTAGATATTATTATTAATATCCGTGACTTAGATGTCAAAAAGCCAGAAAATAGGTTTAATGAGGAAGTTACTCTTCCTAAAGGCCGTGGCAAAGATGTTAAAATCGGAGTCATTGCTGATGGGGAACTCATTGTTCAAGCTAAAAATGCTGGTCTTGACGTTGTCGTTAACAAACCTGATTTAGAAGAGTTAGGAAAAGACAGAAAAGCTGCTAAAAAAATGGCAAACTCTGTTGATTTCTTTGTAGCTCAAGCTGATATGATGCCACTCGTTGGTAGATTCTTAGGTCCAGTTCTTGGTCCTCGTGGAAAAATGCCAAAACCAGTGCCAGCTAGTATCAAACTTGATCCTCTTTTAGACAGATTACAAAGTACTGTTAAAGTTGGTGTAAAACAACAAGCAAGTATTCAAATTGTTGTTGGAAGCCAAGACATGTCAGACGAAGATATAGCTGAAAATGTGGAAACTGTTCTTACAGTCTTAGACCGCAATTTAGAAAAAGGAAGAAGTCAAATCAAGTCCATGTTTATAAAAACAACTATGGGACCAGTAGTGAGGGTGATCTAATGGCTCATGTTGCTGAATGGAAAAAGGAAGAAGTTAAAGAGCTTTCTGGGATTATTGGCGAATACGATGTAATTGGTATTGTCGATTTATTAAACATTCCTGCAAAACAGCTCCAAGAAATGAGAAAATCTCTCAAAGGCAAAGCTGTTATCAGAATGTCCAAAAAGAATCTCATTGATTTAGCTCTTGAAGATTGTAATGCTGATAAAAACAATATTGTTGATTTATCTGGACATATGGAAGGTCAAATTGCACTTATTGCAACCGAAATGAACCCTTTCAAATTATACAAAATATTAGAAGACAGCAAAACTTCAGCTCCTGCAAAACCAGGAACTATTGCTCCTGATGATATTGTTGTACCTGAAGGGGACACCGGATTTGAACCAGGTCCATTCTTAGGTGAATTACAACAAGTTGGAATTCCTGCAAAAATCGATAAAGGTAAAATCTGCGTACAAAAAGAAACTGTTGTTGTTGCAGCAGGTGAAGAAGTATCTAAACAAGTAGCGGCTACCTTATCCAGGATGGATATTAATCCAATGGAAGTGGGAATTGATTTAAAAGCAGTATACGAAGAAGGATCAGTCTATACTTCAGACGTACTCGCAATCGACGAAGAACAAACATTAGCAGATGTACAAAAAGCATTTTCAGGTGCATTCAACTTGTCTGTTAATGCAGCTATACCTACTACAAAAACTATTTCCGCAATATTATCTCTCGCACATACCAGAGCTGTCAGCGTTGGTGTAGAAGGAGCTATATTGACTTCCAAAACTTCAGAACCAATTCTTGGTCTTGTAAATGCTAGAATGTTAGCTATTGCTTCTGCAATTGCTGATAAAGAAGGCGCAATTGACGATGAATTAGCAGATAAACTTTCCAATGTTGCTGTAGCAGCCGCTCCAGTAGTGGAAGAGGAAGTTGTTGAAGAAGAGGAAGAAGAGGAAGAAGAAGAAAGTAGTGAAGAAGAAGCAGCAGCTGGGTTAGGAGCTCTCTTCGGTTAAATTAATTAATTAAAATTTTTATTATTAATAAACTAACACTTAAAAAACTAATGGTGATAACATGGAATATATATATGCGGCAATGATTTTGCACAGTGCAGAAAAAGATATTAACGAAGAAAATGTTAAAAGTATTATTGAAGGAAGAGGAAGAAGAAGAGGAAGAAGAAGAAGCTTCTGAAGAAGAAGCAGCAGCTGGATTAGGTGCTCTCTTCGGATAGATTTTTTAATCTATCACCTTTCTTTTTTTTATATTGCTTGTTTTTAAATTAATTTCATAGACGACCTATTTTTTTCTTGTTTAAACGATTACTTTTTTTTAATGATTTATAATTCAATAAAAATTTCTAATAAACTCTTTTTTTCCTCGCCAGGCGAAAAATCATAATAAAATAGGATTTCATGTTCATATCAACAAAAAAAATAACTGTTCAAAGTAATATTATTTTTTTCGTAAAGATTCAAACAAAATAGATTTATCTGAACTAATTTTCACCAAGTTTAAATATTATTCAACACTATATAAAGATTAGAGTTTAATTTATATCATTTTCATTTATGTAATTCATCTTTGACTTATGTAATAGTGGTACTCTTGCTTATCATTGATAAAACTCAAAATGGGAGAAATTAATATGAAATACTCGGTTTTAATATTGGCTTTAATTTTCAGTTTTGTATTAATCTTACCTGCATCAGCAACAGACATTAATGATGCCGTTGTTAATGTTAGTGATGTGACTGTTGATGAAGTCATTTCAGAAAACGAAAAAATTGATGTTGAATTAATTGCAAACGAGACTTATGGATTTTATGGAAATAATAATAATGAACTGGAAGTTCATGCGGCAGACAGTTATGGAAAAAATGTGGATAATGGAACAGTTCTTTTTATTGATGTATTCGGCAAAAATTATACTGCAAACGTGAAAGACGGTCTTGCAAAAACTAAGGTTTTCGTTGGCCAAACAGGCCAGTTCAATATAACATGCAACTATCTTGGAACCAACGAGTACAATAATGCCACTACAACCCTTCTGTTAACAGTTCCAGTTATAAATACAACCTGCAAAAACATTGTTGCATCTAAATATGGTGATACTGTATATTTCACAGGAAATATGTTGGCAGATTACAGACCATATAAGGGCCACGGTGATTTCAGTGATTTTGAAGAGGTAACTGAAGGAATTGTGACTGCATATGTTGATGGCGAAAGATTGGGAACATGCGATGTGGATGTTAACGGTAACTATGTATACATATGGAATACAACAAGAAATCTCATCGGCCAGACAATTAACTTCACAGGAGAGTTTTCAAACAGTAAAAAACATTATAATTCATCAAAATTCTCAAAATCATTTACTTTTGCACCGCCAAGCAATACAACAATATTATATAATATGACTCTTTTGGAAAACAACGGCAAATTGATTAGTGGAATTGTTACAGATGAAAATGGAAACAATGTCATTGGTGGAACAATCACCATCAATAACAAGTATCAGGCTATTGTTGATTCAAATGGTGAATTTAAATTTTATATTACTGATAAAACACCTCAAAAGGCTCAATATCAAATTGGTGTTTTTGATTGGGGATCCAAAGCGGATATTCGTGCTAACATCCCTTTAATGAATGCAATAGAACACACAGAACTAACTGATAAACTTATTGATTTATGTACTCAGGGAACTCCTTACATCAAATTTGGAAACGGAAACGGAAAAACAGTCGTTGTCAATGTAGGAACTCATGGGGGTGAACTTCCATCACAAGTTGCTGGATTTAAATTGATTAATCTGTTAGCCAACTATGGTGGTGAGATAAATGGAACAATATATGTCATTCCTACACTGTTCCCCGAATCAACTGCCAACAATACAAGAATATACAACGGCACTAATTTAAATACTGTAGCGGATGTTAATGGAACTCTTTCTAATCATGTTGTTTCATTAGCTGTGTCATTAAATGCTTCAGGTCTTGGAGATTTCCACAATACAAGACATAGTGATAGTGATGTGGGTATTACATGTGCAATGTGTTCTCATAATCCCACACCGGAAAGCTATTCGATTGCTAAATTCATTGTGGATGAAACCGGTTATGCTATTTTTGATTATGCGCAGGCAGGTGTGCCTTATGCAGGGGCAATTGAGGACTATGCCAACCTTTTGGGAATACCTTCAGTCACATGCGAATCACTATCAAATCATAGGGCTGTCGAATATGGTGCCCCGGAAATGTCATTTAATGAAATGCGTGCATTTTTAAGATATTTCGCATTTGATGTTGATAAAATGGTTAAAATTAAACCAGAAGATTCATCTGACTTATCTTTAGAATTTACAAGTCCTTACAATTATAATCCGTCCTCAGAAAACATATCCTATGAAACTAAAATCATCAATAATAAAGATATTACAGTTGATTACGGTGCGGGCCAATATTTCTCAGTTAAAGTCGTGACTAGCGATGGCAAAGAGGTAGGTGCAGGTGCTGTTGTTGCATTCACTATTAATGGCAAAACCACATCAGTGAAAACAGATGATAATGGAGTAGCTAAAATCAAAATCACTGAGGTTCCTAATGTCTACCCAATAATCACATCTCACAACAATAAAAACTACACCAACAAGGTCACTGTAAAGTTAAATTTCAAAACATGTAAAATTGTCAATAATAAAAATATTAAAGTTGATTATGCTGGCGGATCTTACTTCCGTGTAAAAGTCGTTTCAGCTGATGGAAAAGTGGTTGCTAGCGGTGCTCCGGTTAAATTCAGGATTAACGGTAAAACAACATTAGTTAAAACAGACAAAAAAGGAATAGCAAAAATAAAAATAATTAATGTTCCTAAATACACAATGGCCACCAGTTTCAATGGCAAAACTTACAAAAACACTGTAACTGTAAAACAGGTGTTGACTGCTTCAAAAGTCACTGTTAAAAAGACAGCTAAGAAATTTACCTTAAAAGCAAAACTCAAAATCAACGGTAAACTCGTTAAAGGGAAAAGGATAATATTTAAGTTCTACGGCAAAACCTACAGAGTCAACACTAATTCCAAAGGTATTGCGCAGAAAACCTTTAATAAGAATGTTATCAATAAACTCAAAAAATCCAAAAAATACCCCGTTAATGTGAGTTACATTAAAAACACAATCAAAACAACAGTTAGTGTAAGGTAGATGATTTAATTCATCTACATTCTTTTTTTTAATGTTTTATGAGAAATTTTCATACGTGTGCTTTTGGTTCTTTAAAAACTATTTTTCAAATTATGAATGAGTGATGAAAATATTAATGATATTTCTCAATTAATTATTTATTAAACAAAAAACATATTTTATACTAATAAATGATTAGAACTGATTTACATGGTAGAAATTTTTAATGAACTAGGTTATAAAAAGCAAACTTGTAAAACTTGCGGACAGGAGTTCTACTCTCAGGTGGATAGGGACACCTGTGGGGATGCTCCCTGTGATGAGTATGAGTTTATTGCAAATCCTGCTACCGATAAGCCATACAATTTATATGAAATCCAAAAAGTTTTTAGAGAATTTTTAGAAAGTGAAGGACACACACATGTCCACAGATATCCTGTATTGGCCAAAAGATGGAGGGATGATGTATTTTTAGTTGGAGCATCCATTTTCTGTTTCCAGCCATGGATTACATCAGGCCTTGTTAAGCCGCCTGCCAATCCTATTGAAATGGCTCAGCCTTCAATCAGACTAAACGATGTGGATAATGTTGGAAGAACAGGTCGTCACATGACCTGCTTTACAATGGGAACACACACTGTAATCAACAAGGAAGATGATTTCATCTATTGGGAAGACCGTACAATTGAATTGTGTCATAAATTCTTTGAACATATTGGAATTAACACAGAAGAGATTACATTTATCAAATCCTGGTGGAGTGGTGGAGGTAATGAAGGTCCATGTTATGAGGTCTGCTGCAGAGGAGTGGAACTTGCAACCTTGGTATTCATCCAATATGAAACCCTTGAAAACGGGGACAAGAAGGAAATTCCAATCAAGGTTGTGGATACAGGTTATGGTCTGGAACGTATCGCATGGATTTCACAGGGAACACCAACCGCCTATGATGCATGCTTTGCACCTGTCGTTGACAAACTGAAAGAATTGACTGGCGTTCAAATCAATGAGGACATCCAGGGAAGAAATGCCCAAATTGCAGGAATGATGGATATCGAAGATATTGGGGACTTGAAAGAACTCAGACAACAGGTAGCCGATAGTTTAAACCTATCCTTGGAGGATTATTTAAAAGCAGCCGAACCGATGGAAGCGATTTACATTATTGCAGACCACACAAGATGTTTGGCATTCATGCTTGCTGACGGCATCATTCCGTCCAATGTTAAAGAGGGGTACTTGGCAAGACTGGTTTTAAGAAGAACAATCAGGTTCATGAAAGAATTGAACATGAAAGAATCATTGGCGGATGTAATGGCAATACAGCTGGACTTCTTATCCAAATTTTATCCTGAAATTCGCGATTCAGAACAACATATCATGAATATCATTACCCTTGAAGAAGAAAGATATGCTTCAACTGTCAAAAAAGGAAAAAGCATAGTTAAAAGGTCAATCAAAAGACTTAAAAAAGAAGGCAAATCAGAAATGCCTCTTGAAATGTTAATAGATTTGTATGATGCTCATGGAATTCCTCCTGAAACAGTTGTTGAAATGGCTGGCGACAGCTTTACCGTAAATGTTCCTGATAATTTCTTCACTCAGGTTGCAGGAGCTCATGAAAAGGATACATCCAATAAAAAATCATCATTTAAAGTAGACTTCCCTGAAACTGATTTATTGTTCTATAAAGATTTCTACCAAAAAGAGTTCGAGGCGGAAGTTTTAGGTTTTGTTGAAAAAGATGGGGACAAATGTTTAATCTTCGATAAAACTGTGTTCTATCCTGAAGGAGGAGGTCAACCTTCTGATATTGGTGAAGTTTCCATTGGTGGAAATGTATTTAAAATGAATCATGCTGAAAAAATTGACAATGTTGTATTGCATCATGTGGATGGAGACATCACAGATGATGTTGTCGGTAAAAAAGTTGACGGCAAACTTGATTGGGATAGGAGAATAACACTTGCGCGCCACCACACAGGAACTCACCTTGTAATTGCGGCCGCAAGAAAAGTTCTTGGCCAACACATTTGGCAGGCCGGATCTCAAAATGGCCTGACCCGTGCACGTATAGACCTTTCACACTACAAACGTATCACACAGGATGAATTGAATGAAATTGAAAAATTAGCCAATGAATATGTAATGGATAACATAGATTTGGATATTCAGTTCCACACAAGGGATGAAGCACAGGAATTGTACGGATTTGTGCTTTACCAAGGAGGTATTGTTCCTGGAAAGATGATTCGTGTAGTAAAAATCCCTGGAGTAGATGTACAGGCATGTGCAGGTACGCATGTTTTAAGAACTGGTGTGGTGGGTCCGATTAAGATTAACAAAACTGAAAGGGTTCAGGACGGTGTTGAAAGAATTGATTTCTCCGCAGGTCTTGCGGCAATCGATTCAATGCAGCATGATAACCAACTGCTGCGTGAAAGCTCCGGAATATTTAAAGTTGACAATGACCAGCTTCCAAAAACATGTGAAAGATTCTTTACAGAGTGGAAAGCACAGAAAAATGAAATCGATAAACTCAAATCACAAATCGCTAATCTTAAAGTTAATTCCTTGGCTGATGATTATGAGGATATCAATGGATTGAAAGTTGTGTCAGAGTTGATGGAAGCGGACTTTAAGGAGCTTCAAAAGATTGCTACAGACTTTACTGATGATGAAAAGGCGGATGTTGTCATTTTAGGTAACAGTAACGGAAACATTGTCGGAGCCGCTTCACAAAATGCAATTGACAGAGGAATCAAAATCAATGAAATCATCAAAACTGCGGCAGGAGTGCTTGGTGGGGGCGGCGGAGGTCGTTTAACTTTAGCACAGGGTGCAGGTAAAAACACTGATAAGATGGATGAAGCTATCAAAACTGCTGTTGAGTTAATTAAAGGATAATTTTATCCTTTTTTCTTTTTTTACAAAACTTTATAAATATAAAACTTAAAAATTATACTTGCTGTTATATTTAAAAACTAGTATAGAAGGGATTACTATTTTTTTCAGCGTGTACTAAAATTTAGAGAGTTGTTTAAATGAATTATGATTTAATTATTGCCAGGTATGGTGAAATTGGACTTAAAAGTCCTAAAATAAGGTCACGTTTTGAAAGAAAGCTAGTTAAAAATATTAAAGCTACTTTTGAATGCGATGTTGAAAGAAATCAAGGAAGAATTTATATTCACCCAAAAGACTTTGAAAATGGTGTGGAAAAGTTAAACAGAGTATTTGGTGTTGTATCTTACTCTCCTGCAACTTCAACACATACAAATTACGAAGATATTGATAAGACTTTGACAGAGTATGTTGAAGATTTAATTGCTGAAGGTTTAATCGATGAAAATACCAAGTTCGCCATTAAATGCCGCCGTGTGGGAAATCATGATTTCACTTCACAGGAAATGGCTGCCCACTGTGGTGGTGTTGTAAGAAATGTTGTTTTGGCTCCTGTTGACTTGACCAATCCTGATTTGACAATCTTTGTTGAAGTGAGGGAAGATGATACTTATATTTTCCATGAAAAAATCAAAGGGCCGGGCGGACTTCCGTTAGGAACTCAGGGAAAAGTTGTCGTATTGCTGTCCAGTGGAATAGACTCACCGGTCGCAGCATATCTGATGATGAAAAGAGGGTGTGAAGTTGTGGCCTTGCACTGTAATAATGATCCGTTTTCAGGCCCAAAAGTTACTGAAAACTTTAATTTGTTGGTTGACCAGTTAAATATTTATGCTAAAGGAACTCCTATTAAAAGGAGGGTTATTGATTATGGTGAATATTTGACTGTTGCTAAAGAGAAAGCCCCTGAAAAAATGACCTGTGTTTTATGCAAGTCTGGAATGTATAGAATAGCTGAAAAATTGGCCCTCAAATTGGGTGCTGATGCAATTGTTGATGGAAGCAGTGTCGGTCAGGTTGCTTCTCAGACATTATCAAATATTTTAGCAACCAGATATGGTGTGGATATGCCGATTTTATCACCATTGATTGGTTTGGATAAAGAGGAAATTACAGAAATTGCCAAAAATATTGGAACCTTTGAAATATCTAAAATCGATGATGGAGGATGTAGTGCTGTTCCAAGATATCCTGAAACTCGTGCTGATTTGGAAAGAGTTAAAAAAGCATGTGAAGATATGAATCAGGATGTCGAAATCGAAAAGGCTTTTGATAATATTAGAAGACTCGATTGAGTTTTCACATTTTCTTTTTTTTAGTCGGTTTATTTTGTTAAGGCTTTGTTGGTGAAATATAGTCTTACATTTTCTGTTTTCAGTTATTTCTTCTATTTTTGGTTGTGCTATTCTTTGTGCATTGCTTTCCACTATTTTCATGTTTCCACGCACAGGGTTTGATATTGTTTTGTTTGTCGATTAGTTTTATGCGATTTGTTCGTATTTTTAGGTTTCTTTTATATAAAATAAGTGTTTGCAGTGGTAAAAATCATATATAAGAAATATTATTACATTTTGTGAATGAAATGCAAAATTGTATGCAAAATTCAAAATGTATCATGATTAATTGCCTGAGATCATTTGGAGCTAGTGGAAATGTCAAGTTGTTATCATGGGTGTCATTACTTAAACCCTAGTGAAAGTTGAAAATATGGGAAGGTTGGTTTAACAATCAAGGGGTCGAATAAGATTACATATTTATACTAAAAAAGGTATTATAATAATATAGTTAAAATCCATTACTTGGATTACTTTTTCAGATATTTCTTTTAGACGTGTATCCGAGTGGTCAAAGGAGTAAGATTCAGGGTCTTATGCATTAGTTGCTTCGTGGGTTCGAGTCCCACCACGTCTATTTCTTGTTTTTTAACTTTTTAAGAGTAAATAGTGTCTTAAATATTGTTTTACTTAAGTTCATTTTTGGCAACGTATATTTCAAAAAAAGATTCAATTCAAACATAATCAATGTTTTCGCAAAGTTTAAAAAATCTAAAGGAAAAAATGAAAAATGCTTAAAGTCAAATAATTTCTGACAACTCTTGAATATTATTTAAAAATGGAAAAGAAAATCTTGTTTATGGAATTTTTTTTGAATAACTTAATTGATTTGTTTTTCATTGAACCTCTTCGGATTGTATAAGTCGGTGAATTCTTGCACAATAAAGTTAAAAATAACTCTGTTAACATAATAATATAAATACTATACATCATAAAAATAATAAATGTCTAGTAAATAATTAATTTACTAATTTGAGGTATTTAAAATGAAAACTACTGTTAGTGTAATTAAAGCTGATATTGGAAGTGTGTCCGGACACTGTGTCGCACACCCTGAATTAATGGATATTTGTGATGAAGTTTTAAATGAAGCTTTAGAAGCAGGTATCTTAAAAGATTACTATATATCCCGTTGTGGAGACGATATAGACTTAATCATGACCCACGACAAAGGTGTAGAAAACGAAGAAGTACACAAAACCGCATACGATGCATTCATGAAAGCTACTGAAAGAGCACGTGAATTAAAATTATACGGTGCAGGTCAAGACTTATTATCCGATACATTCTCTGGAAACATCAAAGGTATGGGTCCGGGTGTAGCAGAAATGGAATTCGAAGAAAGGCCATCTGACCCTGTGTTAATATTCTGCTGTGACAAAACCGAACCTGGTGCATTCAACTTACCAGTATTCAGAATCTTTGCAGACCCATTCAACACTGCTGGTCTTGTAATCGACCCATCCTTACACGATGGATTCAAATTTGAAGTATTCGATGTAATCGAACACAGAAAAGTTATCTTAAACTGTCCTGAAGAAATGTACGACTTGCTTGCATTAATCGGTTCCACCGGAAGATACGTAATCAAAAGAGTATGGAAGAAAAACGGTGAAATCGCAGCTGCAATAAGTACCGAAAGATTAAACTTAATGGCTGGTGAATACGTCGGTAAAGACGACCCAGTATGTATGGTAAGAGCACAATCTGGTTTCCCTGCAAACGGTGAATGTGTAGATCCATTTGCATTCCCACACATGGTAAGTGGATGGATGAGAGGATCCCACAACGGTCCTATGATGCCTGTTTCAGAAGCAGAAGCAAACCCAATCAGATTCGACGGACCACCTAGAGTAGTAGGATTAGGTTTCCAAGTAGCTAACGGTGAATTAATCGGACCAGTCGACTTATTCGATGACCCTGCATTTGACCCTACCCGTGAAGAAGCTGCTAAAATCGCAACTTACATCAGAAGACACGGTCCATTCGAACCTCACAGATTACCTGCTGAAGAAATGGAATACACCTCACTTCCTGGTGTAATGGAAAAATTAGAATCCAGATTTGAAGACATGGATGAATAAATTTAAAGAGATTTTATTCTCTTCTTTTTTTTTACTTTTTTTTGACATTCTGCTACTTTTTAAATTCTTCTAGAAATTCTAGAAATGGATTTTTCATTTTGCCTAATTAAGGAATAATTGGCTTTTGATGGTTCTTATCCTGTTTTAAAATTACTAATTCTTAAAAAAATTATAATATAAATAAAAATTGAAAAAATTTGTTCAAAATATAGTAATTTTTTTAAATAATAAAATAATTAAAAAATTTTGCAATTTAATTTCACATAATTCATTTAGGTAGCAATACTTATATATGTATTTAATTTAATTTAATAATGTGTAACATATTATGTGGTAAGTTTGTTCATTATATGTTTTTTGAACAAAAATGAGAAAATTTCTAATAATATGCGAATTTTAATTTATAATTAAATTTGGAGGTAATATTATTTTTAATAATAATAAAATATTGTTATTCATATCAATAATTTTTGTTTCTTTAATTGCTGTAAGTGCAGTAAGTGCTGCTGATAATGTAAATGATACCGTTGCAGTTTCTGACGAAGCAAATATTGTTGCTGTAGAAAATGATAAAATTGTAAGTATAGATGATAATGATAAAATTGCAAGTGCGGTTGTTGAAGAATCAGAAGTCATTGCTGCAGATGATGCAGATGAAATAGTAAGTACTGACGATTCTGAAAAAGAAACTGTTGTATCAAGCGGTTCTTCATTCGGAAACGGTTCCAGCATTGATTTCTCAAAATTGTTTAATGGAACAAGTATAACTTTCGGTAATGGAACAAGTTTCAATATGTCAAGTTTATTTAATGGGACTACCATAAGTTTCGGTAATGGAACAAGCTTCAATACCTCAAGCTTATTTGGTGCTAATATTACTTTCGGTAATTCAAGTTTCAATATCTCAAGTTTAATAGGTGGAAATGGAACCTCTTTTGATTTCTCTAAGATTATGGATCTGATGGGTGGTACTCCTAAAGAGTCTATTAACGCTACTGATATAAGTAAAGTTTACACTACAAATACTAAATACAAAGTTACTGTCATGAAAGGTAATGAAACTTTAACTACTGGAACTGTTGTGTTCACTGTTGATAATAAGGAATATACTGGCCATATCGGAAGTGATGGTGTTGCTTCTGTTGTTTTAAAAAATTTAAAACCTGGAAATCATTTTATCATATCAGAATATGGTGATGTTTTAGTGAAAAATATTATTTCAGTTAAAAAAGCAAATCCTAAATTATATGCTAAAAATAAATCTTTCAAGGTTAAAGCAAAATATAAAAAATATGCTGTAGCTTTAAAAACCAATGAGAAAAAAGTTCTTAAAAACACTAAAGTTATTATTAAAGTTAATGGTAAAACCTATTCTGCAAAAACTAACGCTAAAGGAATAGCAGTCTTCAAATTAACCAAATTAACTAAAGTGGGCAAATTTTCAGCTACTGTTAAATCTGCAGCTACTGCCTGTTACAAGTCAGTATCTAAAAAAGTTACAATTGTTGTTAAAAAATAAATTTTTTTCAGTTGTATTAAGTTTTGAGTTTAATACTCAAAACCATCTATTTTTTTTTAATCATACTTTGTGAGCGGTAATTATTGTAAAGCTGCTTGAATTGATGGTGATTGTACAGTCATCAGCATCGACATAATAATTTTTGCCTTCTTTTCTAACGGTGGAATTGTCCTGTTTAAGTTTGGAAATGCAATATTCGACAGGTTCCTCATTGATTTTCAAATTTTTTTGTATTCTGCTAATTCCCATTTCAGTCGTATGGATTTTTTCAATATTTTCCAAAAGTGTTTTCTTGTGCATTTCAATACCTCATTTTTGCATCTTGGTAAATAGTATAATTAGTTATTTATATATTACAACCTAATTAATTATTATGTCATTTTTAAAATTCATTCTTAAAAATCCTAAAATTCATTCTTAAAAATCCGTTCAGGAGAAAGAACAGTGCAATACTGGCCATTGTGGGCATTGCAATAGGTATTATTGTCATTGTTGCTCTTGGTGGAATTACTGAAGGTTTGGTAAATACCTTTGAAGATACTATTCATGCGGGAGGTGCTGATTTTACAGTTTCCGGTAAGGAAACGGGGGATTCCGCTTACGGAACCAATACAATCGATGCGAATTGGACAGAAAAAATAGCTAATGTCAGTGGCGTTGATGAAGCATTTCCAATCTATGTTGTGCTGACATCGGTCGGAGATGATTATATGAATACTCTGATTGGTATTGATCCGAACGGTACTGCTCTTGCAGACATTTCAATGAAAGAAGGCAGAATTTTTGAAGATAATTCTTCTGAAGCCATTTTGGGTGAAATCTATGCTGAAGACAATAACTATTCTGTGGGTGATACTATTGACATCGACAGGGAAGAATTTGAAGTCGTTGGAATCTATGAAACCGGTGACCAGAATATGGCCGGTGGAGTGTTTACATCAATTTCCAAGGTCGGAGATCTGATGGATGATGAGGATTCAATTTCAAACATTTATGTCAAGGTAAATAAGGGGGAGGATCCTCAAACTGTTGCTGATAGGATAGATAAGCAATATGGAGATAACATTACAACTGTCACTTCAGTAATGGAGATGACTCAGATGGCCGACATGCTGAACATGCTTCAGGCATCAACCTGGGCGATTTCACTTCTGGCCATTGTAGTTGGGGGCCTTGGCATTATCAATACGATGTTGATGTCAGTTTTTGAAAGAACCCGTGAAATAGGTGTTTTGAAAGCTGTCGGATGGTCCAATAGAAAGATTCTGACCATGATTGTCGGGGAGTCATTGGTAATCACTATTGTCTCAGCCATTATCGGTTCGCTGATTGGTTTTGCAGCATGTACTCTTTTAGGTCCTCAAATGGGTATTGAACCGTTATTCACTCCTAAAATATTCATCCAGGCATTTGCAATAGCTATTGTTGTTGGAATAATTGGCGGAATATATCCTGCTTTAAAAGCGGTCAGGCTTCCTCCAACAGAGGCATTGAGGTATGAGTGAGGTGAAAAAATGAATGTTGTTGATATGAAAAAAGTATATAAAAGCTATGAGGATGGCAAAATCAAGGCATTAAATGGGATTGACCTCACAATAACTGAAGGGGAATTCGTATCTATCATTGGTCCGTCAGGTTCGGGAAAGTCAACATTGCTGAATATGTTAGGAGCATTGGACATTCCGGATTCCGGCAGCATCACTGTTGCAGGCAGGGATTTATCCTCCAATAAAAAGTTAAATGAATTTCGGGCAAAGGAGATTGGATTCATTTTCCAACTTCATAATTTGATTCCAAATATCTCAGTTGCGGAAAATATTGAAATTCCGATGTATACTCAAAAAATGTCCTCCAAGGAAATGAGAAGCAGGGCATTGAAACTGTTGGATGATGTCGGTCTTGGGGACAAGGCGGACATCAAGCCCAATAAGTTGTCCGGCGGTGAACGTCAAAGGGTGGCAATCGCCCGAGCACTTGCAAATGATCCATCAATAATATTGGCAGATGAACCCACAGGATCACTAGATTCAAAGACAAGTAATAAAATCCTTAAGCAATTAATTGATTTGCATGATACTAAGAATGTAACATTGATAATTGTAACTCATGATATGGATGTGGCCAAACTTGCAGACCGAGTTATCGAAGTTTTGGATGGTGAGATAATATCTGCCGGTGATGACTCATTAATTAACAGTAAAATTGATGTTTAGGTTGATATCTATTCATCATTTATCTTTTTTTAAGTTATTTTTTCTTTAATTTGTATTTATCTTTAATACGATACTGTATTTTTGGTTTTGTGGAGGTTATTCTCTAATTTAATGGTTTAAATGAACAAATTAAATATTTGAAATTTGTTTTTTTTTTATAATTCTATCTTGAAAAAATTCATTCGTGATAAAATGTAACTATAATAACATATTTTCAATATGTTATTTTTTTAGAAATTGTTCTTGCATTGTAATATTGTTTTATTTTATTAATATTGTTTTTACTCAATAATATTGCTTTTATTTCTAACAAAAACCTTATTAAACTCTTTATTTAAAATATTATTGAATTTTATTTTTTTAAATAAAAAATGAGGTTTTATTATGCAAGAAGAATATAAATTTCAGAAAACTTTGTTGTATGTGGGTGATGAAGGAGAAGTTTCATTGGATGTGATTGTTGACCAAGAGGGGGAAACATTTTGGGCAACTCAAAAAACAATGGCTGAATTGTTCAATGTAAAAAAGAATACAATAAATTACCATCTTAAAAATATTTTTGATGATGGTGAGTTAAACCACAATTCAGTTGTTCAAAAAATTCGAACAACTGCTTCTGATGGGAAATCATATAAGAATAATTTCTATAATCTTGATGTTATTATATCTGTAGGTTACAGAGTAAACTCTAAAAATGCAACAAGATTCAGAATATGGGCTACACAGCAATTAAAAGAACTAATCATTAAAGGATTTGTTTTAGATGATGAACTGTTGAAAAATGGTTCAAGATTTGGCATTGACTATTTCAACCAGCTGCTTGAAAGGGTAAGGGACATTAGGTCATCTGAAAGAAGATTCAATCAAAAAATCACAGACATCTATGCTACGAGCTTTGATTACAAAAAAGATGCTCAGGTAACTCGTGACTTCTTTGCAACGGTTCAAAACAAATTGATATATGCAGTTAGCGGTCACACTGCAGCTGAAATAATTGCAGATAGAAGTGATAGCGAAAAAATCAACATGGGATTGACAAATTGGAGCAATCCAAATGGCAAAATCATTTTGAGTGATGTTGTTATATCTAAAAATTATCTGAACGAAAGAGAATTAAAACGCTTGAATTCTTTGGTTGACGGATTTTTAACTCTTGCAGAGTCCAGAGCATTAAATGAGATTCCAATGGCTATGAAAGATTGGAAAAAAGTATTGGATGGCTATATTGATTTAAATCTTTTGCCTATTTTGGAAGGTAAAGGTAAAATTTCATCAAATGATGCTCAAAAAATTGCAAAGGAAGAATACGACAAATTCAAAGTGATTCAAGATAGAAATTATCAATCAGATTTTGATAAGTTAATAATAGATATAAAAAGAATTGAAGGTTTTGATGTTTAGATGATTCCATGAATCATCCTTAAAGCATCCAGTAATCCGTGGCTGTATTCGATGCAACCGAATGCAGTCCTCATGTCTCCTTTTTCAAGATAATATTTTGAATCGTTCCAGTAGTCAATGGCTCTGTCATAGACTTCTTTTTCTTTTCCTTCAAAGGTAATGTCTGCTACCTGATTCAAGTTTCTCTCTAATTTTGCAATATCCTTTGCTATCTTTTCGGGACTTTCCAGTTCAGTCATTCAATTGCCTCCAAACATGCACGATTCTTTGTCCGACGGTGAAGTAGGATAATATTACAAGTATGTAAATGGTGTAGGTAAAGTAAATGTCTCCTGCAAAAAATCCGATTAATGACCCAATCATTAAAATGATCATACGGACTGCCCTTTCTGCAATTCCAATATTGCATTCAACTCCCTGTGATTCTGCTCTTGCCCTAACATAGCTTACACAAATCGCTGAATGGATTGCCAAAACGCCAACAAACCAGTCACAGTATCCTCCAAATATTATTCCAATGTATATGATTGCATCTGCGAACCTGTCCATTGTAGAGTCCAGAAATGCACCAAATTTGGATGACCTGTTATGGTATCGTGCAACAGCTCCATCAATAACATCCAAAAGTCCTGAAAGTAATATGGCTACTGTTCCTAGGATTAATATATGATGTGCATATCCATAAGCTGCAACAACTGCAACAAATGGAGATATTACTGTTACAATATTTGGGTTTATGTTTAAGTTTCTAGCAATGGGGTTCAATATTTTTGTTAAAAAGGGTCTTAGACTTTGAAGCATAATTTATATATAAATATTTCATCTAATATAATTGTTAGGTAATTAAAATGAAGGTATTAAAAACCAGTATTGATGCGGCGGATGAAAAGATTATTGATGAAGCTATTCAGGTTTTATCAGATGGTGGTGTGATATTATATCCAACCGATACGGTTTATGGGTTGGGGGCCAATATTTTCAATAATGATGCTGTTAGAAGAGTTTTTGAAATTAAGCAAAGAAGTTTTTTAAAGCCGCTTTCTGTATTGGTTAGTGATGTCAGGGCCATGGATCTTGTTGCAATAATTCCAAATAGGCAAAAAGAAATCATCAGGGAGTATCTTCCAGGACCGTATACATTTATTTTAAAAAAAGAAAATATTGTTCCAAGAGTGATAACAAGCGGCTCTTCATATGTTGGCGTAAGGGTTCCGGACAATGAAATTTCTCGAAGGCTGGCCAGCCTGTTTCCAATAACAACTACAAGTGCAAATATTTCCGATGATGAGATTTTATCAAATCCTCGAGAAATCCTGGAGCAGCTGGGATGTGATGTTGATTTGGTCATTGACGTCGGTGATTTAAAATCAAATCACGCATCAGCTATTGTTGATTTGTCCCAGCCCAATCCAAAAATTGTCAGAAGGTAGAAATATTAATCCGTCCGGTATTCAACAATTAAAAAGCTATCATCCTCACAATAAGTGGGAATTAATATTATAATTTTCTGTTTATTCGTAATTCAGTTCGATTTAATCTATTTCAATCGTTGATTCAAAGATTAATATATCATGAAAATCAATATTGTATCATGAAAGTATTGGCTAATTTTGAAGATAATCACAAAGTCCTATCCGATTCGGCACTGGATGACCTTTTGGGCGGAGGTTTTGAAAAAGGTACAATAACTCAGATATTTGGTCCGCCAAGTTCGGGTAAAAGCAATATAACATTGTCACTGGCAGTCAATGTTGCAAAAAATAACAGAAAGGTTATTTATATTGATACTGAAGGTGGAATTTCCATAGACAGAATCAAACAAATTTCAGGTTATGAATTTTCAAATGTGGCCAATAATATAATTGTTTTTGAACCAACCAGTTTTTTAGAGCAGAATGAAAATCTAAGGTCAATCGATGTCTGGCTTAGAAAGAATCATGAGGACGTTGATTTGCTGGTTTTGGATTCGGCTGTTGCACTGTACAGGGTTGATGATATGAAATCCTCCAAGTTAAATAAGGAGTTGGGTAAACAGATGGGGGTCCTGTCTAAAATTGCAAGGAAATATGATATTGCAGTTGTCCTGACCAATCAGATTTACAGTGCAATTGACGGAGATGGGAATAATGATGTCAAGGCAGTTGGAGGAACCATTCTGCAGTACTGGAGCAAGGTCATTATTCAACTTGAACGTGGTGAGGAAATAAATCAAAGAATTGCCACTCTGATTCGCCACAGAAGTATTCCTGAAGGCAAAAAGGTTACTTTTTCAATTACTTCTGAAGGAATTATTTAGGTACGTTTATTAATTATTAAAAAGATATATAAACTTTGGAATTGTTTGAGCTGATAATATGAGGGAAAAGGATTTTGATATTAAAAAACCCAAAAAAAAGTTTCAAAAAACTGAACGGGTACCTCCAAAAGGTTATGACAATGCAAATGACTTTTTTGAGGATATGTACATGGATGAAGACATGATATGGATGGGTCAAAACACCAACCATCTGCACGACGATACAATAGGTAATGCCATGATTGACGCAATTCACCAAAAAACATATTGCAAATATCCTGCCCCTGAAGGATTTTCAGAACTTAAACAATTGATTTTAGATGATTTGGATTTAGAGGGATTTGAAGTTTTACTGACTTCCGGTGCAACCGAATCTTTATATCTGGTCATGCAGGCGTTATTGGAACCGGAAGACAATGTAATCTTATCTGATCCGGGTTACTTTATTATTGGAGACTTTGCAAACAGATTTGCAGGCGAAATAAGGTATGTTCCTATTTATTATGAAGAAAATAACTATAAACTGACTCCTGATTTGTTGAGGAAAAATATGGACGAAAACACCCGTATGGTTATCTTAATCGATCCATTGAATCCGTTAGGTTCTTCATACACTGAAGATGAACTGAAAGAATTCGCTCAAATCGCAAAAGAAAATGACTTATACTTATTACATGATATAACTTACAAAGACTTTGCACGTGAACACTTCCTTGTGGAAAATTACGCTCCAGGTCAGACATTGACAATCTACAGCTTTTCAAAAATATTTGGAATGGCAGGTTTGAGGATTGGAGGGGTTATCTCATCCAAACCGATTATTGATGCAATCAAAAATGCCGTTGTCAATGATTTGGGTGTAAACATAATTTCCCAATACGGTGCAATTGCAGGACTTAAATCAAAACCTGAATGGTATGACAGAATTAGAGAAACCTGTTTTGAAAACCAAAGGCTGATTAATGAAATGATTGAACCGATTGAAGGAGTATTCCTACCTGTTTATCCGTCAGATGCAAATATGATGGTAATCGATTTGTCCGGTGCCGGAATAAATCCTAAAGAGATGTCCAATTATTTAATCCAGAAAAAATTGTTCACAAGGGAAGGAGAATACACTTCTGAAGAGTTTGGTGATAGATACTTGCGTATAAGTTTCTCTATTCCAACAGAAGAGATAAAAGTCTTTTGTGAAGAATTCCCAAAAGCTGTGGAAGCTTTAAGAAAAAAATAAGGTTAATGGTATGAGATTGAGATATCATCAACCTATTCCTAATTTTTACAATCAAGAAAACCCTCACCATCCAAACAATGCTATTTCTGATGAGTCATTGAAGGAATTTGAAGATATTGCGCTGGCTTCAAGATTTGTCGGCTTGAGCTTTTCCAAGCTAAGCGAAGAGTTTAAACGAGAATGGGATATCGATTGGGACAACATCATCATCCTGAAATATCGGATGTCTGATGATATCCTTAAAATGGAACCTTCAGATGAAAAATGCAAACTGATGGATGAGGAATTTCAGGAATTCGGAGCCAAAACCTTTGCTCTTGCAGATATCCTGAGAGAATGCGGATTTAAAGCGGACCTGATTAATCCGTTGGATGATCGTGTTAGCTTAAGAGCAATTGCAATGCAGTCAAATGATGCAATCATTACTCGAAGCAACATGTGCATGTTTAGGGAAGGGCTGAACCTTGGCTTTTTCATGATTCAAACTTCAATCGAAAATCTACCGTTCAAAACGGAAAACGAACTGAAATGGGTAGAGGACTATTGCTCAACATGCGGGGTCTGCATTGACAGATGTCCGGAAAAGGCTTTTGACGAAAATGGAAAATTTTTAAGAAAATTATGCACAGCACACCGTGAAGGATGCAGCCGTTGCATTAATTTCTGTCCATTTTATAAAAGAGGTTATGAAAAGGTTAAAAAAAGATATGGGAGAATGAAAAAATGAGTGACAAAATAGCTTTAGTTTCATGCAGTGGATTAAGTCCGCTCGGATTAGTTGTAAGGGCAGCCAGTGTTGAGCTTGCCTTGGAAAATGAAAACATTGTAGCAGCATGTATTACTGAATATTCAGCACAGCCGAATAACTGTTCACCAATTCTTGATGATGCAAAAATTGTTACAATAACCGGCTGCAGCGATGACTGTGCATCAGTAATCCTAAAAGAAAAGGAAATTGATTCAGTTAAAAACATTGCTGCCGATGCTGTAGTCAAAACTTATGATTTGAATCCGTTGGATGCAGTCAGATTGGACGATGACGGTGAAAAAGCAGTTGACGTGTTAAAAAAATATATTTTAAATGAATTGGAAAATATTTAAAAAAATAATATGTGAGAATATTTAATCTGATAAGTAATAATATTCTCCTTTTTCTTTTTGTTCACGGTCTTTGTAACTGTCGAGCTTGTTAACCCTTGGTCTTTTGGTTTCCTTATCCCTTCTGAAGGTGATATTCAGATTTCCTAAAAACTCGTTCATTGCATTTCTTAAATCTGTTGGTTTTGATGCATGACCGTTTAAACCTGGAGTTCCGTTAAATACCATCGCCCTGTCTGAGATATAATCGATGAATACTATATCGTGGTCAACAATAAGTGATGCGGCATTTCTGCTTTCAACCATCTTACGAATAACTCTTGCAGCGATTAACCTTTGTTCAACATCCAGAAATGCTGTAGGTTCGTCGAAAAGATATATTTCAGCATCTTTTGAAATTGTTGCAGCTATGGCCAATCTTTGAAGTTCCCCACCACTCAAACCTTTGACCGGCTTGTCAAGCATGTCGTTCAGTGTTAACGGATTCATGATTTCGCTTTCAAATATTTTGCTTCCGAAGCTGGGTGCATGCATATATAAAAAGTCGCTGACAGTTCCTTCAAAGTCTGAAACGATATATTGTGGTTTGTAGGCTATTGTGACTTCCTCATCAACTTCTCCTGTTGTAGGATCTTCAACTCCTGCAAGCATTTTTGCAAATGTGGTCTTACCTATACCGTTTGAACCGAATGCAGTCACGATTTCGTCGTAGTATATCTCACCTGCATCTGCAGTCAACTTGAATCCGTCGTAGTCCTTGCTTAAATCAGTATAGCTTGCAAGTGCATCACCTTCATCCTCAGGAGTCGGAGGTCTGATGGTAAATTCGATTGGATTTCTTCTGATTCTCACATTTTCTTCTGCTAAAAATCCGTTGATATATGCATTTATACCTAAACGAACACCTTTTCTTCCGGATACGACACCGTATCCTCCAGGCTGTCCGTATAATATATGGACATTGTCGGACAGAGCGTCTAAAGTAGCAAGGTCGTGTTCGATTACAAGAACGCTTTTTCCTTCATCTGCAAGGGACCTGATTACTTTTACTGCATTCAGCCTTTGAGAAACATCCAGCCAGGATGTAGGTTCGTCAAAGTAATAGAAGTCTCCCTCCCTCAGGACTGTTGCAGCTATTGCAACTCTTTGTAGTTCTCCACCACTCAGATTTTCCATTTTTCTATCTAAAACGTTTTCAAGCTGCAGTTCTTTTGTAACGTAATCAAGTTTGTCTCTTTCATTGACGTTTGTAAGCAGGTCTTTCACTTTGCCTTTAACGACTTTTGGAAGCTGGTCAACCATCTGCGGTTTCAGGATGGTTTTTATGTTTCCTTCAGACAAGTCCTGGAAATACTTTTGAAGTGAGGAGCCTTTGTAAAATTCAATGACATTTTCCCAGTTTTCAGGAGGATTTTCAAAATCTCCGAAGTTTGGTATCAGATTTCCGGATAATATATTCATGATTGTGGATTTACCAATACCGTTAGGTCCTAAAAGCCCTAAAACTGTTCCTTCTTCAAGGTTTGGAAGCCCAAATAGTTCAAATTGATTTTGTCCAAATCTGTGAATTGGATTGTCTGCCGCTTCGGGTAAGTTAATGATTGTAATAGCGTCAAATGGGCAACGATTTGTACAGATACCGCACCCTTCACATAATTCTTCAGATATCAACGGTTTTTTTGTATCCTCATCAACTACTATGGTGTCCTCATCCATTCTAACGCCGGGACAGTAGTGAATACAGACATAATCACATTTTTTAGGCTGACATCTGTCCTTATCTAAAATTGAAATACGAGTCATTATAATCTCCTTAAAAATATAATCATATATAATTTTATCAATTCTATTTAATTAAATTATTGTAAAATATTTGCCTTTCAAAAAACTTTTTAATAATTTAGTTAAATATTTATTAATGATAATATGAAACAGGCAATGATTGTAAGAACAGATTTGAAAATGGGCAAGGGAAAGATTGCCGCCCAATGCTGTCATGGAGCTATTGGCGCATACAAGAAATCTCCTCAGGATAAGATTAGAAAATGGGAAAATGAAGCTTATGCCAAAGTTGTTTTGAAAGTCAAAACCAAAGAGGAACTGCTGGAGCTTAAGAGATTGGCCGATCAAAAAGGAATTTCAAATTATCTTGTAGTTGATGCAGGACGCACTCAGATACCTACATCAAGCGTCACAGTTTTGGCGCTAGGTCCTGATGAGGATAAAATAATTGATGAAGTGACTGGGGATTTGAAACTTTTGTGACTTGCTGTCAATTTAATGGAAGCTAATTTTAATTAAATGTGGTATGAATTATGAGCATAAAACAGGTTGTAAAAATCGGGGGAAGTCTGTTTCCCAATCATGCGATTGAACTGGCAAAGCAATTGAAGGATTCTGATTCAGTTATCATTTTAGGTGGTGGTGAATTTGCAAATCTTATTCGCAAATACAATGATGAACAGGATTTTTCTGAAGATGTTAATCACTGGACAGCTATAGACTGTATGGATATAATAGCAAAACTTGTAGATGATAAAATTGATTCCACAAAGCTTGCTTATTCTATTGATGAGGTAAATGAAATATCTGATGGGGGTTTCACTCCAATTTTTGTCGTTTCAGAATTTTTAAAAACAGAAGATCCTTTTGAATGCTCATGGGATGTGACTTCAGATTCAATTGCAGCTTATGTTTCACACCTTCTGAATGCAAACCTTTTAATAGTAACAGATGTAAATGGTATATATACCCAAGAACCGAAAGAGCCAGGTTCAACATTCATAAGTAAAATCGATGCAACAACTTTACTAACTTTTCAGGAGTCGTCGATTGATGTAATGTTACCGTCTCTTTTATTAGAGTTTGGGACTAATTGTTATGTTGTAAACGGAAAATGCCCCGAAAGGGTTTTATCTCTTATAGATGATAATGTAAATGATTATAATTTCGATTACACACAAATAATAGGTGAATAAAATGAAAACTGTAGAATGTATTTCATGCAAACAAGAAATTCCATTAACAGGACCATTCGTGGAATTTGAATGTCCTATCTGTGGAGCAAAAATAGCAAGATGTGAAAAATGCCGTACCTTTGGTCATGCTTACAAATGTGAATGCGGATTCGAAGGACCATAAGTTTTAAAAATGGAGGAATTAGAATGGGTGAAGTATTAACAACTATGAAAATCATGCCAGACAGTCCTGAAGTAGATTTAGAAGCTATCAAATCTACTATCGAAAGTTCAATGCCTGAAGGCGCTAAAATCCATGAGATTACTGAAGAACCTATTGCATTCGGTTTAGTAGCTATCATCTTAAACTTCATTACCGAAGACGGTGAAGGCGGATCTGAACCTGTTGAAGAAATGGTTTCAGGAATTGAAGGCGTTGCCAGTATTGAAATTACTGGCGTTGGAAGATTAATGTAAAATTGATTTTCTGTAGTGGGAAAGATTAATTGATTATTTCCCATAATTTCTTATTTTAGATTTTATAAAAAATGTATTTTTGACTTATTAAAATTAATAACTCTCATTACTCTATTTTTTTTGGATTTACTGTAAAATTGCTGTAAATTTTCACGATTTATAAAAAATCAGGTAAACACAATTTGTGTCAAATCCTCTTTTTTTTTAACATTCCAATAGATTTATAATTTTTGCATACCATATATTTTAGTGTAAAACAGATTATTTCTAGGGGTGTTTTATGTTAAATTTAGATAATGATAGAGATTTCCCATATTATAATGAAATTCCAAGGATGTCCAAAATTGGATGGCTGGTATTGTTAATTTGCATTCCGGTATCATATTTTGCTAGTGGGTTTATTTCTGGGCTTTCAAATGATGTAATAGGCAGTATATTTTTCCTTTTGATACTATTGGTCCCATTGTTATATTTCTCAAATTGGGATTATTCATTGTTTTTTCAAAAACCGACACGAAATGAGTTTATTCTTGCAGTTTCTATGGCTTTGGCATATTTTGCTTATTCTACTGTGTTTACTATTCTTTTAAATGCTAATGGTATTCCTGATGTAACAAAGGCTGATGCGAATGTTGTTGCTTTAATATCTTTGGTATTTTCCATGATGGCTGAAGAATTAATCAAGTTCATTCCATTGATGTTCTTATTGAGGGTTTTCTTCAAATATACTTCCAACCGCAGATTATCAATTATGGCATCATCTGTAATTACTTTAATCTTTTTTGGTTTAATCCATTTGGAACCGACAGTAAGTATTATTTCAGTATTGGTGGTTCAGGGAGCAGGTTCAATATTCCATTTATATGTATATTTAAAAACTAAAAACCTGTTTGTTTCCTATTTGTCCCATTTGATGACTGATGCATCAGTTCTTATTTTAATAATGTTCGGATTAATTGGATGAATTTCGGGGATTGCGGTCAATTGCGTTTGCGCATTAAAAAGTTTCATCAGTGAATAGATTTATTGCATCATTCTTTTCTTCAACATCATCAAGGCCTTCAACTATTGGCTTGCAGATGCGGTTGAACTGTAAGCCCAGTCAATTGCATGTTCATCTAGAAAATCATATGATATGCTCTTTTAATATTAATATGTTAATTACTGTGTGTATTATTTTTTTGGGCATATCAAAATATTTATATACTATGTTATACTACTTGTTATATAACACGTGATATATTTTAATGTCTGTATTGATAAATTTTATCAAATTTTTAGGTTCACCTAAAAAATACCGAAACCTTTATATACTATTACTAACTACTTACTATATAGAGATGTAAATTTAGGCACGCCTAATTTTAGTGTCTCAAACATTACTCTCAATTTATATTATCAGTTAGATGATATGCAATCTCCAAAATATATTAAAAATATTAAATTAGTTTCCACAATTTTCTAATTTAATATGATATTGGAAAATTCTTCTGCCAAAAATTTTCCAGTAAAAGTCTTTGGTGTTTAACCTCCTCAACAATTAAACACCAAATTATCTCTTTTTATTTCGATCATTTTTCAGATTTTAGGTTCCATTTTTTTGATGAAAATTCCCATCAGAATTACCACGAGAGGGAAAAATAATGAATAAATCAACAATAGCAGGTTTCCAGAAATAACATCTCCCATTACCGTAGACCCTGCCATAAGCATTATCAGAATAATCACCGGCGCTAAAATAGCCACAAATGTATAGATTAAGATAAATGAATTTAATTTTTGAGAATATTCCTTTAATTTAATCTGAGTTTCGAATGAAAGGTCTTTTGCAATTATGTCCAGGCTATTTGCCAGGTTTCCTCCGACCCGTAAGGTTCCTATTATCTGGTGAATTGTTCTGCTGAGGCCTTCTGAATCCACTCTGTGTGACATCTCCAAAAGTGATTCTTCGGTAGATTTTCCGTATTTGATTTCTTCCAGCACTCTTGTGAATTCCTGTGAAAGCGAACCGTAATTTGAATTTTTTATCGTCTGGAATGTATCATGCAGCCCCTTTCCTGATTTCAATTCAATTCCCATATGTCTTAAGGCATATGGCAGTTCCTGATTCAAATCGGAATAGTTGTGAGTTTCTCTGATTTGGGGATAATAAATGATAAAAGTGTAAACCATCATCAGGACAATCAGGTATATTCCCCCGATTTCCGGGCTGGTGAGGTAGGTTATTAGAATTAAAAATACAACTAACAGCAGCATTATTTTTTTATTTAAAAGGTAGGGAATCGATTTTTTTCTGATGGATTCAAATTTTTCATTGCCTTTTTCTACTCCTTTGCTGTTTTCCTCATCAAATGCGATTCGGGTAAATATTTTGAAATCAATCTCGTTTTTTTCATCCTCCTTTTTAGGTAGGACATCCTTAAGTTCAAAGTTCCTGATTGTTTCAACAAATAATAAAAATATTCCTCCGACTGCGATAAAGAATCTTTTAAAAATAATATCACCTGTTTAAAGCAATTCTGTTGAGGACTTTTTGAGGATTTGAATAGTACATCTCTAAAACTCCGTTGACATCCCTTTCACTGTGCAGGTCATGTTTGATCATATATTTCAATACCATTTCTCTGTTTTCAATTTCTCGGTTGAGTTCATATAATGATTTTCCACTTAAATTTGCAATTTGGGCTAACGTTTTGCTGGTTATGCTCACATTTTCAATTCTGTCGATTTCGGGATTCCATTCAAATATTTTATTTAGCTGAACCACCCCTTCTTCGGAACCGACGATTTCTGCAACTTCACTTATTCTTCTATATGAAACGCCTGATGGCGTATAGATTCTTTTTTGCATTATTATAAAGTCAATGGCCTGAATCATGATTTTGGGTACAGACATTGGTTCAGTGGTTAACCGTGTAATAGTTTCTCTTGCACTGTTTGAGTGCAGTGTTCCAAAACCTGAATGCCCAGTATTCAATGCGGTGAATAATGTAATTGCCTCCTCGGCTCTTACTTCTCCAACGATTATTCTGTCTGGACGTTGCCTTAGGGAATTTTTGACCAGATCATTCATTGTTAATTCCCCTTTATTTTCAACATTTGACGGTCTGGTTTCCATTCTGATTACATGTTCATGGGGGATTTGGAGTTCCAGAGTGTCTTCTATGGTTATTATTCTTTCTTTTGGATTGATGAATGAGGCCAATGCGTTTAATGTAGTTGTTTTTCCGGAACTTGTTCCTCCGGATATTATTGCATTGGCTGACCTGACTCCGAGTCCGTCAAAACACAACCATAAAAATGCGGCCAGTTCCAATGACAGTGTCTTTGAATTTATCAAATCGATAATGGTCAGAGGGTCTTTTTTAAATTTACGGATTGTGAGTGATGGTCCGTCTGCGGATACTGGGGGGATTGTCGCATTGATTCTTGACCCGTCGCTTAATCTTCCGTCAAGAATTGGTGATTCCTTGTCGATTCGTCTGTTGATTTGCCTTGCCATAGAATCTATTAAATCGGTTAGTTCCTGTTCGTTATCATAACTGATGTTTGTTTTCATCATCCCATGTTTTCTGTGATAAACGTAAACAGGTTTATTTGTGCCTATTATCATGATTTCTTCAAGTTCGTCATCCTGAATTAATGAGTCGATTTTGCCGTATCCTATTATATCTCTGAGTAGCTTGTGAGATAAGTTATCTAAATATTCATTTGAGATTCTTTTATTTTGATTTTCGCTGGTGAACTTATTAAATAAAAATGCTTTGATGTCATTTAAAAGTTTGTCTTTGTTTGGCTGAAAATTTTCACCGGAGGATATAGCTAAATCCACTAAATTTTCACGAATTTCGTTTAAAAGAATTTTTTCTTCGGTTGTGTAATTTTGTTTTAAAACGTCATATTGGGGCATAACTGCATTTTTGCTTAAATTTTCTTTTGTTTCCATTTTAAAAACCTGCCGAGTCTTTTTTTATATTCTTAAAATTAGTATTACTAATTAATAAACTTTTATTACTTTGCAAATCATAATTACTGACTTAAAACAATAATTTAAATATAATGCAATTGTGGGTGCAATCATGTTTGATAAAAAAGATTTGGACGAGAAAATTAACACCCTTCATGAATGTGGGGAATGCAGGGATATTCAGATAAAAAAATTTTCACCGATTTGTGACTATGATGACTTTGAAAGCCTCGATGATGATTTTAAAAGATGTTCCTGTGGAAAAAGGCCTATTGACGTTGTGATGGCACATATTTTAAAAATAATGGTGGAAGAGGATATAGTTCCCGAAACGGCTACATTAAGGCGTAACTCTCCAGTGCCGCTATCCAATTTCTATTACAGCAGTTTGAATCCGCAATTTCTCAATAAAAGCAGTTTGATACTGCTGCATCCGGATTTCAATGAGAAAGTAACATCAAGATTAATGAATGAAGTTTCTGAAGTGGCTTGTGTTTTAAAGGGAAGTCCTCAAAATACCGTTGGAATGTTCGATAAGGGTTCACAAATAAATCATTTTGAAATTATGGCAGGCGACGATACCCAGATAAATGTTATGAGGACACTGCTTGATGAAAAGATAATCATTGTTAAGAACCAGTCCATGCATCATATTGAAGTGGCAGTCACCACTGAACAAAAAATGATACAATTGCATAACTATCTCAACAATAACAATATTAAAAAAGGCATAGCTATCGATGCAATGTGTGGTTTGGGAGCATTGGGAATCTATTTGCTAAAATACGGCTTTGAAAAAGTAATGTTCAATGACATCAATCCGGAAATGGTTGATCAGCTGAAAGCCAATTTGGAAATAAATGAAATCACTGATAATTTTGAAATTTTCAACGAATCTTTTGAGGATTTGGAAATGGATAAGGTTGATTTGTGCGTAATCGATGCGTTTCCGGGTGCAGATATTTCAGAAATTACTGAAAAGGCGGAAAAAATAGCAGATAATGTGTTGATTATTTAGCTATTTCAAAAAAATTTTGATAACTGCAGGCATATTCTTTAAAAGAAGTTCATTCAATTATACATAAGAATAAAACAGAAAAATTAGTTAAAAATTGAACAGAATTTAAAATTCACAATCAATCCCAAAAATAAAAAAATGAAAAATTATGAAGTTGAAATTTAAACTACAACTTTTTCGATTAATTTTTCATTTGGAGCATCAACATTTACAAATTGCTTTCCTACTTTATATAGGAAAATTGCAAGACCGTCTTTTTCCATATAGATTCCATCTTTGCCGTTAATTGTTTTATTCTGAGCACCAGGTTCAGAAGATGACATGTTTACATCACCATTTACAGCAAAAGTGGTAACGGTTATGTTATCTTTTCCATTATCCATTACGGCTACTGTTATAATAGCTTCTTTGCCTTGGAATTCACCTGTTTGATTAGTAACAGTTAATTCTTCATTAATTTTATATCCGTCTGGAGCATTAATGTCTGCCATAGCTGAAACAAAAGCTAATGACATAGCAAATGCTACTAAGACTAAACTTATTAATAATATCTTCTTATTCATTTTTTCACCTAATAATTTTTAATTATTATGTAATTAATAGTATACATTCATTAACATAAATACTTTTCATCAATTTAAACAAAATCAGGACAATACGTGTGCGAACTTCCTATTTTGTATTTGATGTAACTTAATATGTTCATGTTTTCTATAGAAAAGTTAGCAATTATTAAACCTGGAATTTTGCCCATTATTGGGAGTGTATGAATAAGTTTGATTTAGATAACAACTGAAAATCAGGACTTTTCAAAAGAGGGCATTAAACTTTAAACATAATGGATTTTTTATGTGGGCGGAGTTATGTGTATTTTAATGGCTAAAAAATAAAAAAGAGAATAAACTCAATGGGGTGTTATTTTTCACTGTGGATTTTACATTGAAATTAATAAATAAGTTTTATGATTTAATTATCAGTTGTTTTAATCTGTTTTCTCTTAAATAGGTAAGTTTATTAATATCAGTTTATAGACTCTAATTAAAGGAATAAATATTTTAAGCAGTAAATCCGTATAAATTGTTTAGAATAAGTGCAGATTCCTATTTTTTTAGGATTAACAAAGTATCATTTCAAGAAACGGATTTGTTTTGGGTTTTTAATATGTTATTGAATGAGGAGACTAAATTAAACAAACATCATTATAGAATTTTTGCCATGAGTTGGGCAGGTTGGGTTTTTGATTTCTATGATCTGGTTTTATTCACTTTTTTAGTATCGCAGCTTCAATCTAACCTACATTTTTCAGCCGAAATGCTTTCCTTGTGTTTGGGCATGTCATTATTTGCTACTGGTTTTGGTGGGATAATTTTTGGAGCACTAAGTGATAAATACGGGCGTAAAAAGGTATTGCAATGGACTATCATTATCTATTCGATAGGAACTCTATTGTGTGCCTTTACATGGGACTTCTATTCTCTTTTAATATTCAGATTCATCACAGGTTTGGGTGTTGGTGGTGAATGGGCTACTGGCCAGACATACATTAATGAAACATTTCCTGACAAATTAAGGGCTAAATTTGGTGCTTTCATGCAATCAGGTGCACCGGTTGGAGTTATTTTAGCTTCAATAGTTGGGGGATTGGTGACTCCTGTCATCGGTTGGAGATTGACTTTTCTCGTTTCTATCATTCCGGCAATTACAATAATTTTCATAAGAAGATATCTTGAAGAATCTGATGTTTGGATTCAGAACAGAGATAAATACGTTAACAGGAGCATTTTGAAGGAATTTCGGGAGTTAATTAGTCATGAATACAGAAAAATATTCCTGATATCATTGGTATTATGTATATTCGGAATGTCTGCATATTGGTACACTTATTCATGGTTGCCGACATATCTTGAACAGGAAAGAGATTTGGCATTGCTTAGTACAACATTTGGAGTTATTTTAATCCAATGTGGTGATTTTACAGGTTATACTACTTTCGGTTTTGTAGCGGAAAAGCTTGGAAGGCGTCCTGCATTTACAATATACAGTTTTATCATGGCATTGGGAATATCAATGATAACAATTTTCTGGAATCAAATTGAACATGTTCATGATTTGCTTTATGTGTTCATGTTCCTAACCGGTTTTGGAACAGGATTCTTTGGAGGATTTGGATCATTGTTCTCGGAAATGTTCCCGACAAAAATCAGAAATACTGCTGTTGGAACGGTTTTCAACCTTGCACGTGGAGCGCAATTCATAACACCGGTAATCATAACAACTGTCGCATCATACTTTGATTTGAGTTATGGTATTGCCATTGCAGCATTATTCGCCATGCTTGTGGGTATTTGGATTTGGGTATTTCCTGAAACCAAAGGAACTGTTCTCAATGATTTGGATTAAAAAAATAATGGTGGATGAGCAATCATCCGCTTTCATTTAATTTTTAAATTTGCTTTAAGTGCAATTACTTTTTAATTGTAATGACAGTATTGTTTAAACCTAATATTTGGGAATACTCGATATTGTCTGAAATGCTAATCAATCTATCAATATGCTCTGAATTTAAATCAGTATCCTCTTTTGGATTATATCCGATTCCGGAATACTTTATGGAAATAATTGTAGCTTTATCATTGTCCCTTACAATCACGTCAATCCAGTCCAATTCATCGTTTATTTCTAGAATATAAATAAGCAGTTCTTTTATTGCTGAACTAACTAATTCGGATGCTTTTTTATCAGGCAAAAATTCCTGAACCTGTCTGGACAGATATATTGCATCGTTTTTGTTAGCATGAATGGTATACTCCAGCATCTTTTCATTTATGTCATTATGTTTTTTTAGGAAGAATCCTGAGTATTCTCCGTTGGTTTTTCTGTTCAGGTACTTGGAGTATAAGTAAATAAAGAGGAGTGTTGCCATTTCCGATGCCACAAATGCAAACCAAATTCCATTTTCCTTCCAGATGATTGAAAACACGGATACAAATGTCACAGGGAATATCAGTCCGTTTAAAAGTGTAACAACGTTTGACAATTTGATGTTCTGTATGGATTGAAGATAGAACATGTACAGGAAGTTTATTGAAAATGCCAACAGACAGAATGAGAATATTCTAACAGCATTCATCACGGAAGGAATCTGTGACGGATCGCTTACAGAGAATACGCATAAAATTGTCTGCGGAAATAGGGTAAACAGTGCTGTGAAAAATATTCCGAAAGCCACTACTATCTTCAGTGATTTTCTTGCAACATACTCCACACCATTGTAATCCTTTTCCTGGTAATAGACAGATACGATAGGTAAAATTGACTGGGCAGTACCGAATATGAATATACTCACTAATAGTAATGTGTTGCAGCACATGTTGAATGCAACCAACCCCACATTCGCCATAACTCCAAGGATTATGGAATTGACAATAACCAGTTTTATTGATTGGTACAGTGCTATTGAAGATGATGAAAACCCTGTTTTGCATATCTTTGCCATCAATTTCACTGATTTGCCAAACTCAATTTTGATTATCTTCAATGTACGTTTAGGGTTGAAAAAATAAGTGGATGTATATATTGCTGCTATGAGATATCCCAATACCATACCCAATCCCGCACCGGCAATTCCCATATTAAAGTATTCTATTAAAATCACATCAAATACAACATTCAAGATGTTTGCTATAAGAAATCCTCTAAATTGTAATTGAACGAAGTTATCTGTTTTTACGAAGTATGCCAAAACGATAAAATAACACATGAATGGTATTGCCAAAAGATAATATTTGAAATATTCATAAACCAACGGTCTTAACTGGCTTGAATTGCATAATATCTCAAGGAAGCTATTCGGAAACAATAATCCCAATATCATAATCATTAGGGATATTACTGTTATGCTGACAAGTGAAAGTGTGAATATGTAATTGGCCGTTTCATCGTTGAAGTTTGCTTTTTCACTGGTGGAAAGTATGGTGCCTCCAAATCCTATAAGCCAATATATCATGTTGACGAATTGGGCTAGGGGTTCAATACTTTGAATGACTGACAGATTCATAGGACCCAACAGTGCGCTGATTATAAATGCATCAGCAAGAATCGCAAAATTACCTGCTATTGCAGCAAGCAATGTTGGAAAGAACAGTTCTTTAAACTTGGAATTTAGCAGGGAGTATCTTCTTTCATATGGCATTTTAGTCACTACGTATTATTATTTTGATAGAATATGATTTTTGGCAAGTTAATTGCAATCCTATATGTTGAGGAGGAATTGGTCATGTTATCTTGAGGCGATTATAACTTCCTGAATATAATGTGGAGGAAGCTCTATCTTATAGTTTAAAACTTTCACCAATGCTTCAATACCTTTTCTACCACTTAACAATTGTTGATAAGTATTTTTTGGAACAAAAATAAGGCCTCCACTTTTAACTTTTAAAAGGGCATCAAAAATAATTTCTACCTTCTCGGCTTCATTTTTATTCAATAAACTCTTATTTAAATTTACAACAACAAAATCAAAATTGCCTTTTATGTCATTGAGTTTATTATATTCAATCTGGAGTATGTCAATATCATCGCCAAATTGGTCGGTTACAAAAAGCCCGGTGCCGTGTCTTTCTATTTTTTTAATCATGGGGATAACATCAGATAGATATTCCTCATCCTCTTTTAATTGGGGATATGTATCGTCCTCACTTAGAATTAATGAAAATACATTATGCTCAAGATCTCTTAAGAAGTTTAAATCATGGTCCACATTAGCTTTATTTTCATTAACTAAAAATACATAGCCTGCAGCAGTATTCAAATCTTCAGTTTTTTTGAAAAGCATGTCATGATAAGTTGAATTAACTAGACTGCTGTTGTGAAATGCTTTTAATTTATTATTAATATTCACTATCGGTGATGAGCGGGCAATTATATTTTTTGGAGTAATGAAGAATTTTAACGTACCGTGGGCATATAAACTATATTTTTTATTCAGTTCACCATAGAACGATTTCGGTTTTAAATATGAATCCAGAATGCTGTCTGTTTCATGCTGACCTGAAATCCTGTCTAAAAATTCGGCGGGCATGCTTCCACCACATGGGCGGCAATTTACCTCAATTAAAACCGGACCGTTTTCATCAATCATATATTCACCATGAACAGGTCCGTATTGAATTTCCAATGCATCAGCAACTTTGTAAGCATATTCCACCATTTCCGCTTCACCAAGGCTCAATTCGTTCACGGTTTCACAGGAATCGTAAACGATAGCTCCTTCGGATGTTCTGACCTTATTGTATTTCCAAACTAGGGTCACCCGATGAATACCTTCATGGGTTACCGTATTGACAATGTATTCGGTACCGTTAATCCTCTCTTGAATTAGAATCTCATGGATTTTATCACCATAATAGTTGACATCATCAAATATATGATTGATTGATTCAATCATTTCGTCCCGATTAAGACAGATACGCACGCTTGCAGAACCAGCACTGTAGGTGGGCTTTAAAACAACTTCCTTTAGGTTTTCACTATCATAAAACTCAACAGCTTCATCTATACTATGAATGACCTTTCCTTTTATGGAACGAAGTCCATTTTGAGCTAATCTGTTGTGCATTTCATTTTTTAAAGTCATTGCATCAAGGTTTTCAATTGAATTGCTTAAAAGACATAATTCATTAGATAATCTTGTAGCCAAAATGACGCCCCGTTCATTTCCTGGAACGATTAAAATAGGATTGAACTTTTTTACTTCCTCAAGGGTTTCCTCGAAGGTGTCCTTTTCATAAATCATGTCAAATTCATATGGGATTAGTTTATATTCTTCTAGGACATGTTCTTCAAATTTTTTTCCACTCTCCGTGTTGGAACTCTTTAAATGTAATACGATGGGAGTATAGCCTCTGTTAATGATGTCTTCTATAAAATTTTTTCCAGTGGATATGCATTCAACAACTATGATGTTTTTCATAATATCACCCTATGCTGTAAAAATAATTATTTAAATTTATAATTGTGGTTATATTTTTTTTTTATCGGTTTATATAAAAATAGTTTTACTTATTGCTGTAATTGGGCTATCAGTTTGTTTGGACTTTTTTTTGATTTGCTTTCGGAGATTTTTGGCTTTAAATTATTGGTCATGTTTTAATTATTGGAGGTGCAGTGCTGATGTGAAAAGCATAATTTTTCTCATTGATTGTTGGTCATGTTAAACAATCGGGGCTTTTAAAACAAAATGATTGATGCTGTAAATGAATAAATAAAAAACTTAAAATATTTATGTAATGGAATATATATTATATCAATAAAATTTTAAATATAGTGATTAAATGAATTATCTTGTTCTTGCATTTCTTTTTATTTTGTCTGGTTTTTTCATGAAGTATTCTGATGACTTATATGATGAGAATCATGATATAGTTTTTTCAACATTTTTCGGCATTTTATGTGCTGTTGCATCTGTTGCAGCTACAGTTTACAATACTGATGCGGCATATATTTTCATTTCTATCCTTATAGGCAATCTAATAGCCTTAAAAGTAGATGGAATCCACCATATAGTTACTTTGATTGTTTTTTTAGCAGTGCTGTTGGCTGTGGGAATTCCTGATTTAAGTTTAGTTATTTTGCTGATTTGTATTTTAACCATTTTAGCTGATGAAGTATGTCATGAAATAATTCCAAAAAGGACTGAAAACAGGTTTTTAAATTTATTTTTTGAATACAGATTTTTGATGAAGATTGTGGTATTATTGCTTGCTGTTTGCGGCGTATTTGATATTTGGACTTTCGTTTGCTTTATCTTATTTGATTTATCCTACGCTGGAGCAGAAATTGTTTTTAAAAGATTCAATTAAAATGTGCCTGTGAAATTTTGGGGATTATTGATTTTTAGGTGTTTTTCAGTCCCATTCATTTGGTATTCTGAAATCAGAATCACTTTTATCAAAGATTTTTTTTTAAAAAAAGTTAATGAGAGATAAACTCTCATTTTTTAATTTTTTTATCATTTAACCTGAATGTCAGGACAAAAACAATACCCATCAGGATAGTCGTTACTAACATTACGAATGCCATTGAGTCCTGAATAACGGTATCTGCAATGTTAATGACAGTACTGTTCTCTGATTTAATATCATCCACATTTCCTACTTTTTGGAAGTAATCAAATATGTCCTGATGTACTTGTTCATTGCCTGAATATTCTGGTGCGTAGGTATCCACTCCATTAGCAATGCCTCCAATTACTCCTAAAATTAGAATTATTCCGATAATTGCAGTACCCATTGATTCGCCTAATGTCTGACCGGTTGTAGTAATGCCTGATGCGTTATTTTGACTTTCATCAGGAATATTGACCAATGCAATATCTGTGCTTAAAGCCATTATGAAACCAATTCCAGATCCCAATACGAACATTCCTGGCATTAAATCCAGCATTGTTGTATCTATTCTAAATTGATAGCTTAAAATCACACATCCGATGATTGCTATCATACTTCCAATTGCCATGAGCGACTTATGATTCAGTTTTTCAGTTAAACTCGGAGCAATCATTGCAAAAATAAGCAAACCTAAAGTCAACGGAAGTGTGGTCAAACCGGTATTAAATGCGTTTAGATTTAATACAGTTTGCATAAACAGGGAAACTACAAATAAACCCCCTCCCATTACAATATAACTCAATAATATAATGGTTGAACCAACACGTAAATTTTTGTCTTTAAATAAGTCCATATCAAGTAATGGTACTTTGCCTTTTCTTTTTCTTTTGATTTCAAACAATGCAAAGACTGCTAATGCAATTACTCCCAAAATAATTACAACTATGCTGGTAGTGGTATCCTCACTCAGCATCAAAATACCTAAAACAAATAAAATAAGACCTATAAATGAAATTATAGTTCCGGTAATGTCCAAATCGCTTTTGGATTCGGTAGGTGCGAAATCAGGTATTTTATTTCGCATTGCTAAAATAATGATAACGATTATTAATTCACTTGCAAATCCATATCTCCAACTGAGAAATGTTGTCATTATTCCTCCGAAAAGCGGGCCGACAGCAGCCGAAAGTGCAGCCATAACGCTCTCAATTGCCAAAGCAAATGTGCGTTTTTCTCCGGAATATGTTCCACTTATTATGGAAACTGTTGCAGGTGTCATTAACGCCCCAGCAAGACCTTCTATCACTGCCCATCCGATAAATAACATTGTATCACTTTGACTTATTGAGGCAGTGAATGTACCGATACCATAAAGTACAGCACCGATTAAAAACAGTCTCTTTTTACCAACTATATCTTGAAGTTTGGTACTTAACAGCATGAATGCGGCAGTTATGAGGGTATAAAATGCCATAATCATTTGGATAGTGCTCACATCAGTATTCAAATCAGCAACAACCTGGGAAATACTGACGTTCATGAATGTAGAATCCAAAGTTATAATAAAGGAAGCACAGGCCACTAATATTAGTGGAATCCAAGAGTGTTCCCTAATAGTTTTATTCATTATTTAATCCTCCTTGTAACTGGTGAATTGTATATTCAAATGTAAGAAATTTTTAGTGAAAAAAAAAATAAAAATGTAAAGTAGATTTTGGAAAAATCTACTTAACTGCTATTTTAACTTTAACAGATTTTGTATTTACCTACTTAATTATTCCGAGTTTTTTGGCAGTTTTGTAGTCAACTTTTCCTGTCACTTTAAGGACCTTGTCGTTTTGGAACTTTTTGACAGCCATGTTAAGGACCTTGTCGTTTTGGAACTTTTTGACAGCCATGACTGTGTAGTCCCAGTAGATGCCGTCAACAATCAGATAACGGCTATTGTATTCAAGATAATAACCGTTGTTTTTTAAAGCCTTTGGATTTTTTTGACGACTGCACTGTTTTTGCTTCCCTTGGAAACTGTCTTGAATGCAGATATGACCTTGATTTTAGAAGTTTTGGTCAGCTTATTGTAGTATCCGTTTCCTTTATATGAAACTGCAACCTTGAAAGTGCCTATTTTATTTAATTTGCTGATTTTAAAGATTGCTTTTCCGTTTGCATTGGTTGTGGCATAATAGTTAACTCCGCCAACCCTTAAACGAACTTGAGTATTCCTGATTGCTTTACCAGCATTGTCTTTTAAAATGACTGCAAACGCCTTGACTTTAACATTTAACTTGTAAGTTCTCTGATGAATAACCATTTTAGGATTTGCCTTTTTAACAGTGACCTTAAC
>NZ_CADCJB010000012.1 GCF_902801725.1 uncultured Methanobrevibacter sp.
CTTCATTACCTTCAAAATAACCATTAATTATACTGTTATCAACTGTATTGTTAAAGAATATTGCTCCACCCCGACTTGCACTATTGTTTATGAATTTAGAGTCAATTTTGCAATCAGAAACAGAGTCATTAACATGAATTGCACCACCTAAACCGGAAGCGCTATTATTAACAAAACTACAATTATCAACTATTGCTAAAGAGGCAAAAGAAGCTGCAGGACCATTAATTCCCTTTGCATTTATTATATTGATATTTTTAAGAGTAATGTTTGATCCTGTGAAAGTAAATATCTTCACTTGGCCTGAACCGTCTATGGTATGGCCTTGCCCATCAACAACATAATTATCCTTAGAAATTGTAAATCCATTAATATCTATATCTTTTGACGGATCAAATTTATAATTTTTATCCAACGTTAATTCTTTATCAGACTGGGAAATTAACTCATTTAAATCCGTAAAATTACCCAAATCTGTACTTACATCCGTTAAGGTTTCTTCCATAACGTTAACCTGTGCAGTAACATCTGTTTGATTGTCAGCGACTGCACTTGCACAAGGCAGACTGATTAAAACAAATAGAGTTACTGCAACAATAATCAGTTTTGATTTAATAAAAATTCCTCCATTTAATATAATATTTATATTAATACTGAAATTTCTATTCAAGATTATATAAAAAAATATTGGTTTTCTATTCATAAATTGTAAAATAATTAAAATTTGATTTAATGTAATTTTGACAAAAAAATATTCCTTCCGTTTAAAGCCTCATTCAAAAAATTTCCAAAATTATAAATAATATCTTCCTAAAAAAATAATTATAAATACATTTGGTGAAAAAATGAATATACAATTAAACAAGAAGATGCAACTTTTGATTTTGTTTACTTTAGCTTCAAGCCTGGTATGCATAGCCCAATCCATCATTACAACAGGTGTCGTTTATTTGATGAGTGACTTTTCCGTCTCATCAACACAAGCCCAGTGGTCATATTCTGCATTTCTACTTGTTGTAGGCGTCATGATTCCATTAAGTGCTTTTATATCACGCAGATTCAGTGCAAGATCAATATTTTTCTTTTCATTAATTGTATTCCTTATAGGATCAGTAATATGTTATTTTTCAACTTCCCTTATTGTTCTGATTTTTGGCAGAATTCTTCAGGCAATTGGTAACGGTATTATCATGCCATATATGCAGATTTTGCTTTTGAGAAGCATACCTGAAGAAAAATGGCAGACATATATGGGATTATATGGTTTGGTAATTGCAATAGCTCCCGTTCTCGGTTCTTTTTTAGGAGGATTTGTAATAACTTTATATGGCTGGAGAGAATTGTTCACATTTTTCACAATAGCCACATTAATTCTTTTGGTTTTAGGCATAATATTTGTAAAAGACAATACTCCAACCGAAGATTATCCCCTTGACTATTTGTCCGTTGTATTGTCAGTAATTGGATGTGCTGGAGTAATGTTTGGTTTTACAAATGTTGCAGATTATGGATTTACACATTATATGGTAATATTGCCAATAATAATTGGAATTATAGCTTTAATATTATTTTTAAAACGTCAATCAAAATTAGAACATCCTTTGATAAACTTATCCATACTTAAAAACAAGTATTTCCTAGTGGGGACAATATTTATCTGTATCCTCTATGCATGTTTGAATGGATGCACTGCACTCCTTCCAATATTCATTCAGGGCGTAGCTTACAATTCAGCAATCTTTTCCGCTTCAGTGCTCCTCCCTGGAGGATTATTGATAATTGTCTTTAATATCATAGGTCCATTACTTACAAATAGAATAGGAATCAAAAAGGTCCTGATTTTAGGGTGTTTAATTTCCATAATCGGATTTGGAGCTATGATGTTCTATACTCAAGATTCCTCATTTGAATTTATGGCAATAACTCAATCAATCCGTTATATAGGTACAGGTTTGGCTCTCATGCCGGCCACAACATGGACACTGACCATGGTATCAGACAAGGTTGAGGACGGAACTGCAGTCAACAATACATTAAGACAGATTTTTGCTGCAATCGGCTCATCAATGGTAGTTGTTATAGCGGCTATCCTAGCAGGAGGTGCTATAAATCACAATTCCGCTTCAGTCGTAGCATTCAATCAGACTTCATTGATTATGCTTGCCCTACATGTTTTCATGCTTATTTTGACAATCATATTTATTGATGACAAGGACAAAATTGAAACCTCTGAAATATAACGCATTCATCAATAACAATTTTTTAAAAATGAAACTGTATCAGCAATGATTTTACAATAAGAAATGACCAATAATATCAACAGGCCCATCCATTATTTTAATTAAATGCAGAGAGGTTTACATTAACCTCAATGTTTTTGAAAACCGAACTATTTTGAACTTGAGCATACATGAAACGATTTAAAAAAAATAGTTTTGAATAAAAGTGAGAGTCATATCCCTTTGAATTGAAGTATTAAAAAAAAAATAGAAATGTGGATGAATTGAACGCAATAGTTCAAAACATCACTTAGCAAAAATATTTCAGTTTTTCCGTTTTTGCCATGGAATTATTTTCTTACCTTAACGATTTTTTTAGCGGTTAATTTACCATAACTTGCCTGGTATCTGACATTTTTACCAACGGTAAGCTTATTAAGCAGTCCTTTAGTAACAGTTGCTTTTGCAATACCCTGGCTATTGGTTTTTCCTCTGAGTGTTTTGCCGTTGAATTTGAATGTAATGATCTTACCTTTAAATAAGGTTTTTCCCTTGAAAAGCCTTGCAGACAAAACAACTTTTTTAGCGGATTTTTTAACAGTAACAGTTTTTAAAGTTACTTTCAAATAATTGAACACACATTTGGAAGCTGTTCCGCCATAAATATCTCTACCTGCAACAGAGACTTTGTTAGCTGCAAAAGTACATCTAACAGCTTTTGCGCAATGAATCCTATCTGAATCGGATGCTCTGAATCCATATATTGCTCCACCTTTACTTGCAACATTTTTTGAAAATGATGATTTCTGAATGGAATTACTGTAAAATTTAATTTCAGAAACCCAATTACCCTTATCGTCATAATGTCCTGTGGATCCATGGCATTTGAAGTAAATTGCACCTCCGTACATCGAAGCCCTGTTACCTGTGAATTTGGAATTTTGTACATATAAATTCATATTGCCAAATACTGCTCCGCCTTTTTCACCTGCTACATTAGATATGAATGTGGATGATGCAACATTAATATGGGAGAATGCATATATTCCTCCACCACCACGACCTTTAGCCACATTGTTTCTGAAAGTAGAGTGAGTTACTCTGTCCTTTAGGAATTTAATGTTTGCAGTCGCAGTTAAAGTAATGATGAACTCCAACTTTTCATCAATAGTTCTGTTTACATAAATGTTATGGTAGAATAAAAAGGAGTTTTCAAAGGATAATGAAAATACTGCTCCTCCATCCCCTCCTGCAACATTTTTATTGAAATTAGAGTTTCTGCAATTCAAATATCCTACAGAATTAATTGCACCTCCACAGTCATGAGCGCGATTATTTGTGAAAGTACACTTATTGACTGTTAAATTTGCAAAATTAAGTATTGCTCCACCATCATAAGGGGTGTACCCATTTACAAAGTGGATATTATTCAATGTGACCCTATAGTTTCCCATGAAACCATATAAAATAATGAACATTCTGGATTTTGACTTACCATCCAACTTGTGTCCATTACCATTAATAGTCAAATCCTTATCGATAATAATTCCGTTTGACTTTAAATTCTCATCATAAGAATAGTCCCTATCCAAAGTAATTGTTGAGCCTGATGAGGCATTATTAATCTTGGATTGAAGAGATGAGAAAGTTCCATCATCTGTGCTAGAAAGTACATCCTGCGAAGTTTCATTGGCTTCAAGCACCTGAATTTCATCAGCACCGGCCAAAGTATCATTTACATCACTTGCACTAACACAAACAATACTAAATAAAAATACAATTAAAACCAGTAACATTTTTATCTTCATATGTTGACACCTGTTCATTTACTATATATTCATATCTATTTAATATTATAAAAAATTTACACAAATTTTATAATTAAGTGACAACATAAATTAAAATGATTTATTCATAATTATTAATTGAGGTATAAAATGGCTGGAGATATAAGAAATATTATAGAAATTATGAAAAATGATTTCAAATCAGCATTTTCCAATCCGGTTGTCACTATCGTTTTAATTGGAATAATTGTCTTGCCGTCTCTCTATGCTCTTTTGAATATTGAGGCATGTTGGGATCCTTATGGAAATACGGGAGACGTTCAATTTGCAATAGCAAACCTTGATAATGGTTCTTCATTCCAAAATGAAACGATTAATATTGGAAATGAGCTGGTTAAAGAGTTAAAAGATAATGATAAATTTGATTGGACTTTTGTTACGGAAAAAGAACTGCGAGATGGAGTTTACAATGGAAAATATTATGCAGGAATTGTAATACCCCGGAATCTGACTGAAAATGTTCTCTCCATTACTACTGATGACCCCCAACAGGCAAAATTGGAATATGTCGTCAATATTAAATCAAATCCAGTGGCCACCAAACTAACTGATTCAGGTGCCAATGCAGTTTACAATACATTAAATTCAAAAATAATTCAGATTATCAATCTTGCAGCTTATGGCAAACTTGGAGAATTGCAGGAAGGTCTCGCTTCAGGAGCCAGTCAATTGGCTGGCGGTGGAGCCTTACTCCAAGCCGGTGCAGATCAAGTGGCAGACGGTGCATCCCAAGTATCTTCTGGTACCGGCCAAGTTGAAAGCGGTGCAAGCCAAGTTCAAAGCGGTGCATCACAGGTAACTTCCAATGTGGGTAAAATTGAAGAAGGTGCAAGCCAAGTAGAACAGGGTTCTTCAGCTGTAAAATCAGGTGCAAGCCAAGTAGAAAAAGGTTCTGAAGAACTTGAATCTGCAGTAGACCCATCTCTTGTTCCGGAAGGTCCTATAAAAGAGTATGTTAAAGGTAGCGGCGAACTTGCAAAGGGCAGTAGCCAAGTTGCAGGAGGTGCAAGCCAATTGGCTGACGGATCAGTATCATTGGCAAAAGGTTCATCAAAATTAGCAACAGGTTCGGGTAAAGTCGCAGACGGTGCAAGCCAAGTAGCCGGTGGTTCAGTTGAATTGGCTGAAGGTTCACTGGCTCTTGCAGCAGGAGCAGAATTACTTTCAACTTCAGCTGCACAAGCATTGTTTACTGCAGCAGGCTCTCTCGCTTCATCTGCAAGCACCCTTGGACAAATTACTGGTATCAATGAAACAATTCTTGGAGATTATTTCTTTGCTCCAGTATCACTTGACAGAAATGAAATATTCCCAGTTCCAGATTACGGATCAAACGTGTCCCCATTCTATATCGTATTGTCCATGTGGGTTGGTGGTATAATTACCTGCGCAATGTTAAAACCGGGCGTCGCCAAAGGAACCAAATATACTCCCCGTGAAATGTATTTCGGCAAATTGGGCATATTTTTAACATTGAGTATTTTACAGGCGTGTATAACCCTTGGCGGAGCTATACTTATAGGAATTTATATTTCTAATGTTCCACTGTTTATATTGTCGGGCATTCTGGTATCATCAGTATTTATGATATTGATTTATTCTCTAGTATCTGCATTGGGAGAGGTTGGAAAAGCAATAGCCGTTGTGCTTTTAGTATTCCAGATATCAGGTACTGGGGGTATTTATCCAGTACAAATTATGGGTGAAGTTTTCCAAGCACTAAACCCATATCTGCCGATGACTTATGCAATTACGCTAATGCGTGAAGCACAATTGGGTCTTGTATGGTCAAATTACCAGCCTGCACTAATTATTCTTCTAGGCATAGGTATCATTACTGTTATCGTCTTGTTGATTTTAAAAACCAAAGCTGATTCAGCAGCACATTACTTCGAATCACGTTTAGAAGATAGCGGACTCTTTTAGAAGTTGTTTTTCAACTTCTTTTATTTTTTTTTAGATATAGTGAATTTCAATGAATTCCATATTTTAAGATTCATTTTAAAAAAAAAAGATTGGTTAGGAAGTGAAACTCCTAACGTTTGATTTTAACAATTATTTAATGTGAATCACTTTAAATTAATCATCAGATTTTGATTCAAATACTCATCATAGCTGAGATGCATAGGATATACCTGATGAACATTTTGATTTTTGAATAACCCTCAAATCAGGTTCTTAATTTCTTATATCCCAGTGCAGCTGCAGTGGATATAATCAGCATTACTATTGAGATTATTGCAGATATCAAATCATTCAATACCAATCCTCTAGCGAGGTAAGTGATAAGGAGTACTGTAACCGGTATAAAGAACCATTGAGCAATATATATGTTGTTGATGTTGCTGCTCAACATCGAAAATATCTTAACAACTGCATCCGGCAGGAATTTAGCCAGCCAATAGCATAATCCTATTACAGCATGAGCATTGATTATACAGAACACTGCATCCAGGGTATTCATGAAGTAATAAAGGTGAACATCCTTTGAAAAGACCCCTCCCCATAACTTTGAAGATACAAAGAAGTAGATTAAAGAAACAATCATTAAAATTGGCCAAAACTTAAAGAATTCACTTTTATCCTTGGCTCTAATGAAGTATTGTCCCCAAACATATCCTGCAATTGGAAAAATGAACCAGTTGAATAATGGAAAAGCTGTAAATTTAGTTCCGAATAAGTGGCCTGTAATTAAATTTACAACAGGAATGCCGAAATCTGTGAATCTTAAAAGAGTACCCAGAAGAGACAGCGCAACCGCAACAATAATCATTTTTTTATTGGAAAGTTCGAATTTCTTTAAGATACCCATTAAAACAAATGCCATACCTGCAAATGCCAGGATATCAACCACAAAGAGCACCAATCCACCATATATATTAAAAGGAGTGGCATCAAGGCCAAGACTTCCGGCAAGGAAAAATGGCACAAAGTACTCGAATACATTTACCAGAACACCAGTAAGGTATAATTTCACCCCTCTTTTTATCATGGTGTCCCATTGGCTGTGCCTTGAATATACTACGCCAACACCCATACAAAACATGAAAACAACTGCTGCATAAGGCCTTCCCAGCACATTACCAAATATGAAACTATAAGTGGAGCTTAAACCCGCATTATAACCCTGAACTACCATAATAGTATGCAGAAAAATCATGAATATGATGGCCAATGCCTTGGCAATGTCAAGTTCGACCTGCCTTCCGGTGTTAACTTTTTCATCTGAAAATATTTTTGATATGTTCATAATATAAATTTAGATAGACAACAATGATAAGTTTTATCAAAAATGAAAAAAATTCATCCATAACATTCATGAATTTCATAATATTACATATTTTACTAAATTATTAATGAACTACAGTAACATTGCCTTCATATGTGCATCCCTGATATTTGCCATTTCCTGCAAATGTAAAGTTACCATAATAATTATCCTTACCTGCATCAGATAAATATTGTGCCTTTTCAATGGTAAACTGTCCCTTTTCATCAGTCACAACATCAACAATAGTTCCCATTTTATGACCTGGCTTGTGGAATGTTATTGTCTGATTTGCAACACCAAAACCATATGCGTCCGTTAGCATACCTGAAAAAGAGCCGTTTTCATGGACTTCAGTTTCATTTATGATTATGAATGTAGGGACGTCATTATTGAATTGGTAGAGAAACACTCCCATACATATCACAAAAGCAACCAATATAATTATCAAGTAATAACTTTTTCTCTCCATTACATCACCTTTATGATTATATATTGGATTAAATTAAAATAAAGTTAACTTTTTTGAAATTTGCTTTGAACCTTTTCGCTTTCAAGTTCACGAATTGCACCTCTTGCAACCCACTTGCTTGCTTTGTTGTCAATTTCAAGAATTTCATAGGAAAGTTCAATTGCTTTCCTGTTGTTTTCACGGTTTGATTTGCCGATTTGTCTTAAAGCCCAATTTACAGATTTTTTCACGAAATTCCTGCTGTCCTTTGAGCCTTCCCTAATTATTTCAAAATACTTATCAAAATCAGAATCCTTGTTGTGAACTGCCAATACCGCAATTAAACTGAATGCAGTCCTTTTGACAAATTCCTTGTCAGATTCTGCCCAAAGGAAAATATTGTCAATAGCTTCAGGGATGAACCTCAAAAGATTGATGCAAGCCTGATCGACCAAATCCCATGAATAGAATGCATTTACCCATTCATCCAATTGGAGCAAATCAACTTTGTCCGGCTCTTCAACAAGAGTTGCCAAGAGATATGTTTCATGATATCCATGATTCCAGAGTTTCAATGCCAAATCATGGTTTTTGCCGCAGCTTTTTGCTACTTTTCTAATTTGGGGCAATCTGAGCCCATAGCTTTTGACATATTGAATACCAAATTTTTTCATGTTTTTGGCAAAATCAATATCTGACAACTCTTCAAATTCATGAATGATTTGATTGAATTCCATTTTAATCATTTAAAATAGCTTCACGAACCTTATCAACTGCAATCTGTTTTTTTGCAGGAAAAGCGGCAATCTTTACCTTAAGATGGATTGAATCGCCTGAATCCTTTATTGTCCAAATTTCATCAAGAGCATCAGATTTGTCAAATCTTAAAAACCAGTTTCCTTTTTCATCAATCTTACGCTCTAAATCAGCGTTTAATTTTTCTAAATCTGTCCACTCAAGGAGTGTGTTAAAAAAAGTCTTTGTGTATCTTTTTTTAGATACTCTACCAGATAAAATAATTATTTTATCTTCAAGCAATCCTTCAGCCTCTTCAGCTTCAATTTCGGCTTCAGGAAGAATATTTAAAATAGCTTCGGAAATTTCATCAACGCTTTCATTTTCATAAACGAAAGCCCTGAACTTGATATTATGAATCATTTTTATCAAAAAAGAATGAAGAAAAATTAGATTTTTCTTCTTCTAGCTTGTTCAGATCCTTTTCCTTTGGATTTGATTCCACGTCCTTTGTTACCAGCACTGGTTAAGCCTCTTAAAGCTCTATTAGTGTGTTTTTTGGAGCAAATCCAATTGATTTTCTTATCGTTAACGATAGAAGGACTTAGCGGATCTACTAAAATAACTTCAAAATATTTATATTTTCCGTCAGCCCATACCCAGTAGGAGTTTAATACTTCTAAGTTAGGGTATTTTTTAGCTACACGTTCTTCAGCAATTCTTTGAATAGATTTTGCTTGGGTAATTTTGTTTACACCCATTCTTTTAGGTTTACGACCGTTGAAGTGACGGGTTTTCCTTCTTCCACCACGTCTTACTCTAGTTCTTACTAAAACAAAACCTTTTTTAGCTCTGTAACCTAAACTTCTAGCTCTGTCGAGTCTGGTAGGTCTTTCGATTCTTTGAACTGCTTTTTGCCTTCTCCATTTAGGAGCTCTTTCCCACATGAGTTCACGTACGTAAGACTCATCAGGGTTTTTCCATGCGTCTCTAATATATTTATACATAAATAACACCTTTTTGTTCAGCCACTAGGGCCACATCCATATGGGAACTTATCCCAAAAAAAGTATTTTAGCACTGCCATAAAAATAACAGTAATCAAATATTTGTTTTAACTATTTATAAAGGTATCGTAAAAATTAGATTTTAACAAAAATTTCAACGAAAATTAAATATTTACAAGAGCATCATCTTTGCAGCAACTCAAAATATTAATACAAAATGAAATAAATCATATATTATGAAAATGCCTGATGTAATAGATTCAAAATTGCTTGCGCCCTGCGGAATAAACTGCATAAGCTGTGAAAAATATCAAAATCCATGTGCAGGATGCCTTATAAGTGATGATGGGAAAAACAAAGCCAGTTTAAAGTGTAAAATCAAAAACTGCTTTGACAGTAAGAATTTTAGCTACTGCGGACGATGCAGTGAGTTTCCATGTCCGTTAATGAAAAAGCACTCTAAAAAATATGTAAAACGCCACGATTTGAATACACTGGATAGTGCAAAACGCATAAAAACAACAGGAATAGGCAAGATGATGGCACAGGATAGGGAAAGATGGTTATGTCCCGAATGCGGAGGGATTGTGAAATTCCAAACCAAATCCTGCAGCGAGTGCGGATTTGAAATTGACCAAACAAAATAGAAAACTGATTAGTCAAAAGGCGTTGCAACCACCAGATAACACATAAAAAAAAAGATAGTTTAAGAGAAAAAAAACTTCTTAAAATTAAACTTCAACCCGATACCATTACCAATTCACCAGTGGTCGGATCCTGGTAAACCTTTCCGACTTCACTATAGCCACTATCCTCAAGACCGCCTGCATTAGTGTAGTTTTGACTGAATGTATCTGCTGTTGAAACATCCTGTGTTGATTGTGTTTTTGTAATCATGTCCGGATTTGCCGATAGAGCCATAATTGCAAAAATCAAAAAACCCAAAGCCAAAACAAGCATTGCATCTGAAAGGTTATTCAATCCACCCATTGGGTCATCATCAACAGATTCTGAAATCCTTCTTCTTTTTCTAAGCATCAAATCACCATTTGTTAATAGTTTCCAACTCCGCTTCCGCAACAGTTTCAACATCTATTAATTCTGATTCATACCATTGCTTCTTGTATTTTGAAATTAAAAAAGCAATAGCCCCAACTGTCAAACCTGTAACAGTAGTATCGAAAGCAATTGTTAAAGATTCTGCAAGTGTAGCAATATCTCCTGTTCCAAGTGCTGCAAGACCTGGGCCTAATGGAATCAAAGTACCTAAAAGACCTAAAATTGGACCAACACGAACTAAAATATCAGTTTTATTGGTTTTTTTAATTAATCTGGTTTCATTAGCAGATATTAATTCACTGGCTAATGCTTTTCTTGCATCAGAACCAATATCATAATTATCCGCTATTCTAGTCAAAATTTCTTTTTGATAATCAAACAAATCGCTGTTTTTTATTTCTTCCTTCATCTGACCTACATCAGTTGAAAATGAAACTCTTCTAATCAGGTCCTCCAAATCTTTTGACTTGATTGGCTTTCTAGATATATATTCATTAATCAAACCGCCAAAAGCCAAGATAACTATCACTACTGAGATGACAAGCAAAATAACGACCGGAGTTAGAAGACTTTCCGAAAGAATATGAATGAAAGAAGTCAATGTTCCAGTTCCTTGAATTATCATGAATTTCCTCCCTTACTATCATTTAGAAGCATACCAGCAATTAAAGTGACAACAACTGCAATAATAACATAAATCAACTGATAAGTCGGAGTTAAAATCAAAAATGAGCTAAACATTGTATAGTCAAGATTAACTGTTGAATTATATGTAACTGCAAAAATGAATACCAATATTGAAAACAGACACATATATTCCCCAATTATTACAGAGTATTGTCTTTTTGCATGATGCAATAATTTAGTTAGTTGATAAACAACAAATAAAATAATAAAACTCAATAAAGAATATATGAGAATATTGAAAAAATCTAAACTCGCCTGTGAGGCAAATAATATGACAGACAATAAAAAGGTAATCAAAATCACAGATAACGGCATTCTTAACTCATTAGTCTTAACATAATATAGCATCGAAAGAAATATCAAAATTGCAATTATAATGAATAGATAACTAAAATTATCCAACAAAAATGCAAATTGAGTATTCAGATAACCTGAAACATGCATTATCAAAAATGAAATGATAGAAAATACAAAAGAACATATTATTAATTTGATATTATTTAGCTCATAGTTTCCAAGCATCAAAGCGATGTTGGCTGTAAATAATACCAATAATATTAACAAATACCCCCCAATCAAGTCCATTTTTTTCAAAACCTATATTCATTTATCTAATTAAATATTAATCAACATGAATATATAAACATATCGTAATGAATAATTAAAAAATTAATTAAAGGGCTAGAAGTAATTCAAATAAATAAAACTACAATTAAAAATATCCAATATCAAAATAAAGAAAAAATTTTGAGTAAAAATAAAAAACATCAAAAAATAATGAGAAATAAAAATTCAACATTATTCTTCAATTATTTCGTAGTATGATCCATCTGCACAAGACCTGCAAACAGGTTTTCCGCCAATAAGTTTATGGCGACCGTCAGATACTTTTTCACCACAAACTGAACAGAATGCAGTAGTATAAGGCTTACCCGGCATGTCTCCTAAACCCAATTCAATTTTAACCTTGTCAACCTTGAACAGATCTTCGGGAGGAGTTCTTCTAAAACGGGCAATCATTTCCTCTTTAGTTTCTTCATCCTTGAATTTTTTGTTTGCATCTGCATCGGTTATTCTTAAAGCTTCTCCAGTATCCTGGTTGTAGAAAGTTGCAGCAAATTTGCCGTAATACATTTGCTTTAATGTTCTTTTGCCCATGGAACATCCAGTAACTGACTGGACTGCATCAGACATGCACCTGTCGATTTCAAGAAATACAATTAAATTTTTGTGTCTTTCATTTAATGGCATTCCCAATAGTTCCAGTCCGTACATTGCCAATTTTGTTCCAATAGCAATTCCTCCACAGACATGTCCATGAAATTCTGCTGCTTTTGCCAACTGTTCATCATATTCTTTTTCATTCACAATATCACCATCATAAGTCTAATTTTAAGTTTGTTTTCATCGGTACACATACTTTTCTTTTATCATCCAATTCCATTAACCTAACATCAATGGAATATGCTTTTTTTAAGTTTTCTTCTGTTACAACATCATCAGGAGTTCCAAAATCAATAAATTTTCCATTTTTCATTATAGCCACTTTTGTTGAGCTTAGGAACGCATGATCTGGAAAGTGAGAGGACATTATAATAGACAATCCATTTTTTGCGAGATTTTCAATAATTTCCAGAAGTTTAATTTGATTTCCAAAGTCCAAATGAGACGTCGGCTCATCCAATATTAGGATATCCGGCTTCTGACACAGTACCCTTGCCAAAAATACCAATTGACGTTCCCCACCACTCAAATTCGTATATTCCTTATCTTTCAAATTCTCTATCCCAAGAGTTTTTAAAGCATCTGAAGCTATTTTGACGTCCTCATCTTTAGGAGAATCTGTTAAGTTAAGATATGGTGCTCTGCCCATTAGAACAACATCAAACACTTTAAATGGAAATGAAGGAACATGAGATTGTGGAATATATCCTATATGTTTTGAAATTTCCTTAAACGACAATCTTTTAATGTTTTTACCATCGATTAATATTTCACCGGAACCTATATCATGCAATCCATTGAGACATTTAATCAGAGTAGTTTTTCCAGTCCCGTTTGGCCCCAGAATACATAAGACATCCCCTCTCTTAATGGAAAAGGAAATATCTGAAAATATTTCTTCATCATCATATGAAAATGAAATGTTTCTTGCTTCAAATAATTTCTCATCTACGACCATTCTGAATACCCCCGTTTAAGCAAGTATAAGAATATCGGAACGCCTATTATGGCAGTTAGAATACCAATCGGAATTTCAATTGATATGACCGCCCTTGAAATATTATCAATCAACAGTAAAAAACTTCCGCCCAAACTTAGAGACGCCGGAAGAAGCACCCTATTGTCTGGACCTACAATCATACGAGCCATATGAGGTATAATCAAACCCACCCAACCAACAATTCCACTAATTGAAACTGCCGCAGAAGTTAAAAGTGTACATCCCGCAATTATTAACAATCTTATTCTTGAAGGATTTAAACCTAAGGATTGGGCCTCTTCATCACCCATAGCAAGCAAATTCATTTGCCATCTTAAAACCAGCAATATCGCAAGACCTATGATGACAGGTATTGCAATCATAAACAGCTTATCAGCATTGATAGAAGCTAATGATCCCATTAGCCAATATACAATTTCAGGCAACTTATCGTCAGGATCTGCGATAAACTTAATGGCAGAAATTAACGAATTGAAAAATGCAGATATTGCAACTCCAGACAATACCAGGACAAGAATTCCTCCCGCCTTATAAGTTCTTGATATCAAATAGGTAGTTGCAACGGATATCAAACCAAAAACAAATGCAAATAGCTGAGTCACTATATTGGCTCCGCTGATTAATATGGCTAAAGCAGCTCCGAATCCTGCACCATTAGATACTCCAAGCAAATCGGAGGATACCAAAGGGTTTTTAAATATTGACTGGAAAGCGGCTCCTGAAATTGCAAGACATGCCCCAACAACAATAGCTCCAATAATTCTTGGAAGCCTGATTTCAAATACAATTGTCGTAATTGTTGGGTTGATTTCCAACTGAGGAAATATAGGAGACAATATTGTTTTAATTACATCAACAGGACTGATTGGATATCTTCCAAGTAAAAATGAAGCAAAAAATAGAACTATTGGAAAAAAGATTAAAAGTACAATACTTATAATCTCTTTTGTTTCCTTATCCATGAAAATTACCCTACAAATTTGATTGTTTGAGTCCTGAATCTAATAACATTTGTTTTGCATCATCATCACTCAAATCATAATGATAAAAGTTAGAATAGAACTCTTTAGTCGCATCGACCATTTTGATATCCTTATAGTCATCAGGATAAATTGCTTTTGCAGTCCATGGAACACCAATAATCATGTTTGCTCCAACAGGCCTATCAAACCATTTGAATGGAGATTGCGGAGATACATAAACTTCCTTATTTTTAACTGCATTAATTTTACCCCAATTTGAATCATTATAAACATGTGCATAAAATTCCGGATCGTTAGTGATAATCTTATCAGGATTCCAGCTGATTACCTGTTCCATTGAAACCTGAACTCCTCCAGTTGTGTTTCCTTGAGAAACAGAGTCCGCAACATTTTTTCCACCAACCAAATCAATCAATTGTCCGTGAGTAGAATTTGAAGGGCTTGTTTGAAGTCCATCATCACCCTGAGCATAGTAAACTGTCTTTTTATTACTGTCAGATAATTTGGATGCTCTGTCATGGACAATATCCAAATATTTATTGTTGAAATCATTTAGTTGCTTTGCCTTTTCCTGCTCGCCAACAATCTCACCCATGAATGTTATGGATTCACCGACTTTCTCGACATTTGTTGTATCATTAACTGCAATGACCGGAATGCTTCCGAACTTTTCCTGACGTTCCTTAACTGTGGATAAATCACCATCTCCACCCTCATCAATAGATTCAATAACAATATCCGGTTCGGATGCAATGAATTCTTCATAGCTTCCGTCTTGAGAGCCATACCAACCCCCAACAACAGGATAATTTTTATACTGATTCGGAACGTACTTCATTTCAGCATCTGTCCACTGAAAGTTAACGGCCTTTACTTTGTCAGGTGCAATCATATACAATACTGTAGTCATTGGAGGGCTTGTTGCTACAACATTACTTACAGATGCAGGAATTTCAACATTTCTACCTGCCATATCCGTGATATTTTTGGACCCCTTGCTCTCAACTGTTGAAGGAGTTAAAAATAAATGTGTAGCCACACCAGCTATGACCAAAACAACCAACAATAAAATAATTACTTTAATTTTCTTTTCCATTATTAAACCCCCATCGATAAGAATATATTTTCACTAAGTTATTTAATAAGTTTTCTAAAATTTACAAAATTATTAAAAAAATAGATTAATAACAATTAAAAACAAAATTATAATTTTAAAATTAATTTAATCTAATGTAATTAACAAATTTTAACCTATCCAATAAAAATAAAAGATATTTTCGTTATTATTTTAATTTATAAAGACCTTCAACACTATTCGAAAGTGACATTGATAACACCGAAAATAGGGGCAATTTCAACATGCAATATATTAAAAATCTCGCCAATATTTTTAATATTAAATAGATAAAATAGTGAAATAATCAAATAAAAAATTCATTTAAAAGAAGTTGTTTTAAAAAACAGCATTTGAAAATATTGAAATCTATATGAAAAAATAAAAAAAGAAGGAATATGCAAAAAACATATCCGATTAAATAGGAATTTCACTTTTTGGAACATCATAAGTGTATTCTGATTTAAATACCCTTGATGTGGAATGGATTAATGAACCAATGGAAATTTCAATAGTATTATTCTGCACATCATAATTCTGTGACGGGAACTTGAATGTTCCAATGCCACCAATTACATCAAATATGATTTCCGCTTGCTTATCTGTTCCTCTGTTTAATGTGACATACATGTCGAACTCTGGAAGATTTGAAGCTATTTGATTGTTTTTATGAAATATGACCTCATAGCTTCCAGATGAATATGTGAGATTGAATCCAATGCCCGTAGTATTGATTCTAGGACACATTGTTCCATACCCAACAACACCTGTATCATTATCCCAAGTTACTAAATTATTTGTACCATACCAATTTGGATCCAGATTCAATCTGTTGGTAGTAGTATATATTCCTTCAGGATTTGCACTCAATTCACCCAAAATCATCATACTAGGACCTCTTGCATTCCTATAAATTGCATTATCAGTCACCAAAGGTTTAACAGCATTTAAAGCCAAATCATATCCTGCATTAAATCTAATTCCTTCCAAAACCTGATCAGTTATTGTATTTTGAGTTATGACTATGCCGGTTGAGCCATTTGCATCAATTGAAATTCCCAAATGGTTATTTGAAATATGATTTTTATTTATAGTGACATTTACTGCAGAGTTATTTAACAATATTCCATAGCCGCTTGGACCTTCAGGCACAGTCATGATATACAGTCCGATATTGTCAGATATCTCATTATTCACAATTTGGGTATTTTCAACTCCAAATCCATATTTGATACCGTAATTATTTTCTCTCAAATAATTTGTGTCCATCCTTAGCTTGGAAGAATGCTCCACAAATATTGCACTTTCAAATTGAGAGATAGTGTTTTGAGACAAATCAACATTGCGTGAATCTGAAATATGGATTCCGTAACCCGGCAGCATCAAAGTTCCATCGAGATAACTTTTAATTTTGGATTCATCAAGGTTATTGACAAATGAATTGTTCACAACTGATATGTCTGAAGACTTATCAATTACAATTCCATCATTGGAGTTTCCTTTAATGACAAAATTGGCAACAGTTACATTATTCGCTGATATTGAAAATACAGGACTTCCCTTCTTAGCAATCACAATAGATTTATCATTGGAGAAGATATTCAACGGCTTATTGACATTCAATGAAATGCCATTGTAAGTATCTCCCAAAAAGACAATGTCCGCACCATTTTCAGCATTGTCAAATATATATTGAATTTCAGAGTTTGATAAAGAATCATCCACATAAAAAATATTTGTATTATTGGTAACAGTAATCTTATTAGTTTTTGAAATCGCCTTGTATTTGCTATTTCCAGCATATTTTGCAACAATATTGTATTTGCCTTTACCCAAATCGGAAACAGTAATTTTAGCTATGCCGTTAGCATCTGTTGATTTGGAATAGTTTTTTCCATTGACAGTGAATTTGACTGTTTGCCTTGCAAGTGCAATACCTGATTTATCTTTTAAAGTAATTTGATATTCCTTAATGGAATCTTTAGCGTAAGTTCTATCATTTCCAGTTATTTGAGTGGCTATCCTTGATACAACAATCTTACCTGTTGCCTTAGAAGACTTATATATGGAGTTGCCCTTATAATTCACAACAACAGAATAAGACCTTTCATTGGAAAACTTGACAGACACCGCTGCAATACCTTTAGCGTTTGTTGTTCTGGCATAATTTTTCCCATTGACTTTAATTGTGACTTTTTGTTTTGATAAGGCCTTTCCAGCATTTGTCTTTAAAACAATAGAATATTTTTTTGATTGTTTTGGAAGTGTTGAAACAGTAGGTGCAGTGATTTTTGTGGTAATTTTGGCCACTTTAATCATACCTGAGGAAGAAGCTTTTTTATATATTTTGCTTCCCTTATATCTTGCAATTACCTTATAATTTTTTAAAGAATTGAATTTTACTTTAACACTAGCCTGACCTTTAGCATTTGTTGTTCTGACATAATTTTTTCCATTAATTTTAACTGTCACTTTTTGTTTGGCTATTCCTTTTCCATTTCCATCTTTTAAAGTGACCACATAATATTTTAAAGCCTTTGGAGCAATGGTTATTGTAGGTGCTGTTAATTTTGCAGTTTTTGAAGAGTATTTAACAATTATCTTATTTGTTTTGGAAACTTTATTATAACTGTCAGTCCCTGCAAAATTAGTTTTAATCTGATAGGTTTTTTGAGCACTGAATTTCAATAAAACCTTTGCCTGACCTTTGCTGTTAGTGTTTTTATTGTAAGTTTTTCCATTTACAGTGAATGTGACCTTTTGGTTAGCCAATGGATTGCCTGAAATATCCCTTAATGTGATAACATAATTTTCAGCCAATTTTGGAATCATGTATACATTTGAAGAAATAATTTTTGCATCTATTGAAGAGCCTGGAATATCTCCATCATCAACATTGAATGTTCGGGATACCTTATTATCAATATCGGTGCCCGGTGTTGGGAATACTGCAGTTATTACATTTCCTGTTTCGTTAAACAAAGATGGTGCAAATGTAACAGTAGCAGTTCCATTTTTCATCATTACTGTCTGATAAACATCCCCTTCTTTAGGATTTGCACTTTTATCAGCCTTGTTAAGATAGAATGTAACCGGTACGGAACTTAAATCATTTGCAACAGTCCCATTTGCATTTACAATAGAAACGGAATAAACTCCTTTTTTGACCTGTGTAATTTCACTTATGTCCAATAGCAAATCTGCAGGTTTCGACCATATTTTGCCAGGACTGCGATAGATATTAGGGCAGTTCATGAATTCGTTAATCTCAAAGACATGGGCAATGAACATAACGCCCTGGTGACCGTAGTAATCCCCTTTCATTTCTCCAACATAAACATATCTGTCATTGGCCGCATCATAATCATATTCACCATATCCTGGCAGATAGTCATAAACTTGTGTCCAAATAGGCCTGTCAATGTCTGAAGTGCCGCTAGAACCATAATTAATCATGTAATTGTTATCAACTATCTGTTTTTCATGTCCATTATCTGGAAGGTTTGTTGTATGAAAATCATTGAAAACTTCCCAAAAATGATTTTGATTGAAGAAATTTCCTTTAATTTCTATTTTAATAACATCATAGTCAATATACACTCCATTATATGTATTAAAAGCTATATAATTGCTTAAAATATAAACATGATCAGTGGAAGTTATTTTAATTCCATTGAAATTATCAGTGATATTATTATAGATGACAGTTAGATTCTTGGAGTTGCCTGAAAAGGATACTCCTGAAATTTCATTATTCGAAATAATATTGTCGTTTACTTTAATTTGTGATGAATCGATAATGTTAATTCCATTTTTTATATTTTTAATATTGGATTTTCCTATTTGTATATTTTCAGAGTTTATGATTCTAATTCCATTACTTGCATTGAATAATGTGAGATTTGCCAAATTTGTATTTTTTGCATTTTCCAACCTGATTGAATCAGAAAAACCATATGTTGATACTTTACAATTCCTAATTGTAACATCAGATGCCCCTTTGACAAATATCCCATAATCGTTTTCACCGTCTACCTGGTTATTTTTATCGAAGGCAATTTCAAATCCTTCAATTACAGTACCGCTGGCTTCAGGGGATATATAGAAAATTCCATGATATCCTGATCCTTTGGTATTTCCAGGACATTCACTCATAGTTGTTCCTATAGTACTTTTGATTGTTAACTTCTTATTTATGACAAAATGACAATGAACATAGCTTTTACCATCAATAATAATTGTATCTCCAGCATTGGCACTATCAATTACCTTTTGAATACTTGGATCAGTCATTTCATTATGATTGTCCTCAATTTCTTCAACATGGATAGTTTTTGGCTCGGACAATACAGATTCATTATCATATGCCATTAACTGTGTATCTACTTCAATATTTTCATTTATTTTTTCAAGTTTTAAACTAGACACGTTACCGTCAATAGCGGCATCATCACTAGCTCCAACAGAACTTATGCACAATAATGCAATAAATAAAAATGAAAATATAACTAAACTTTTATTGAATTTCATATTTTACCCACAATTTCATTAATTTTATTGAAACTATAATCAATATATAATAATATAACTATCGATATATTTAAAGTATTTTACTTTTTAGCTTAAAAAAAGCCTAAATCAATCAAATTCAATTTTTTAATATAAATGTAATTTCATATTGAAAAAAAATAATGAGTGTAAAAAAATAATTTTACACTATCTTTTAACGATTAATGTTGTTTTAACTTGTGATTTCAAGTATTTGACAACAACAGAATATTTGCCTACATTAAAATTCTTTAAGGCAATAGTAGCTACACCTTTTTTATTAGTTTTAGCAACATATGTTTTACCTTTGATTTTGAAAATAACTGTGCCTGCAATCGCTTTGCCCTTACTTGTTTTTAAGCTGGCGGAGTATTTAATTGATTTAGCCTTTTTCCTGACGGCACTGTTTGCCTTTAGAACTTTTTTAATGGTTATTGTATTTTTTACACTGTACCCTTTATAGGAAGTTGCAATTACATATTTTCCAGGGGCAAAACTAAATGTTTTAAAAGCATATCCATAAGCATTGGTTTTTACTTTGAAAATTGATTTGCCGACTTTCATTGAAATTACAACACCTTTACCAACAGGCTTTCCATTATCCCCAATTACACGAACTTTAAATGTTGCTTTACCATTATAATCAACAACAACATTTTTGTTGTTAATTATTCTTTTAATTGTTGAAGGATTACTGTCAACATTCCAACTAATGCTTTCATCATTCAATTTAAATACAATAATCTTTTCTGAAGGAATTTTAATATAGTCTGATAGATATCCGTTTTCAACAGATAACATATTTCCATTAGATACCTCTACTTTGAAAATCGGCAATGATTCCGGCACGATAATTTTAAATCTGGAATTATTTTTATTAACTCCTTCAAAAGCAATAACTATCTTTGCATCTTTATCCTGAATCAACTTGGTGCCGTTTGAAACATTCATTGCAATCCAAGTAAAATCATCAGTAAAATCATCGGAGGTATTGAAATTAAATAATTTTTCAAATTTGGGATTATTTGATCCCCACCAATTATTTGAAACATTTATGCTGTCCCAGGTATTATTAAAAATCGCATATCCTATTTTATCGTAATTATTGTTAAATGAAGAATAGGAAACATTAATTCCCCTTCTTGCAATTATTGCTCCTCCATCTTCATTAGCAACATTATTTTCAAAAACAGAACTGACAATATTCAAATTACCTTTATTGTCAATGGCTCCACCGTTGTTGGTTGCCCTATTATTGGTGAAATTTGAATGATTTATTGTTAAATTCCCACCATTATCAATTGCACCTGCACCGTATGCCTCATTATCATCAAATAAAGAGTTTTCAATTGTTAATATGCCAGAATTATCAATCGCTGCGCCATAGCTTTTAGCATCGTTTGATATGAATTTTGTGGAATTTATATAAACATCGGCATTTTTATTAATAAAAATGCATCCCCCTTCATCAGCACCAGTATTTAATTTGAATAAGGAATCAGTAATCCTTACATTATCCTTTAAAAGATATAACACCCCAGAATTATGCATTACTTTATTATTAATAAACTGGCAATTATCAATTTCTAAATTGCTATTTGAATAAATTCCTGCTGCTCTAGATGCACTATTTGAACTGAATTCTGAATTTTTAACTCCCAACAGAGAATTTGTATAGATTGCTCCACCAAACATTGCTTCATTAGATTTAAAAGTTGAATCTACAATATCCAAATCTCCTTCATTGTAAGCAGCGCCTCCATTGCCTCCTGCTTTGTTAGTCTCCAAATCAACATCAGTTAAACTTAGACTTCCAGCATTATAAATTCCGCCTCCATTAACTGGGGCATAATTTTTATTGACAGTAGAATTGCTGAGTGTCAATGAATCTGTATTGTAAACAGCACCTCCATTATTATTTGCACTGTTAACCTCCAAATCAACATCAGTTAAACTTAGACTTCCAGTATTATAAATTCCACCGCCATTTTCAGCAGAATTATAATTCAAGACAGTCATTTTAACTGTAAGAGGAATGTCATTAACATAAATTCCTCCACCATTTTTTGCAGAGTTGTTATTAATGATGGAATTTTTAATTTCTGATGAAAATATAGCACAGTATATTCCCCCACCATTAGTATCTGCAACATTGTTGGTGACTGTTGAATCTGAAAGACTTAAATAACCTTGATTCAAATCGATTCCACCACCACGATAAGCAGAGTTATTTGTTATCACTGAATTTGAAACAGTTAAACCTGCTTTAGCTTCCACATATACTCCACCACCCTTACGTGCAGTATTATTATCTATTGTACAATTTTCAATAGTTAAAAGGAATTCTGATATGAAAAATCCGCCGCCACAATCTCCGGTGTTATTCTGTACAATTGAATCATAGGCTTCACAATATCCCCAGCTTTTAATTCCACCACCCAAATCAGAAGCGTAATTAAAATAAAATTGAGAATTATAAATTTTTAACAAACCTCTATTGTTATAAACTCCTCCACCACGGGCTGCGGAGTTATTGGTGAAAATTGAACCATATATTAAAAAATTTCCAAACCTTTTATAGATTGCTCCACCTTCAAGAGCATTATTGTTGAGGAATGTGGAATTTTCAATTTTTAAATCTCCCCCATAATCATCAATTGCAGCACCAAAACTGGCAGTATTGTTATTAAATAATGAATTATAAACATTCAATTCGCCATTTTCTGAATTGTGTACAGCACCACTTTCGGCATAATTGTTAACTACAGTTGAGTTTATGATTGATAACTTTCCGTCATTATCAATAGCTGCCCCATCTCCGAGAGTACGTCCATTAGTAAAAGTTAAACCGACAATATTTACATTGGCATTACGGGATATTACAAGAATATTTGATTTGTCGCATGCATCCAATACTGTTTCGGACGAGTCTGATCCATAAATATTAATATTTTTATTGATTGTGATTGCTGAACCATTCCCATGATAGGTTTTATCCTTAAGATATATTGAATCACCTGGATTTGCACTATCAATCATGCTTTGAATTGTATCGAAATTATCATCGCTTTGTGTTAGATTAATATCGCCATTTTCAGCATAGACTCCATTCAAAAATACTATCGAAAAAAATACTGCAAATAGCAATATTGACATTAATTTAGATTTTTTTATTTTAATCCCCTCAAATAATATTTATTTAGAAATATATTCACTTTAAAATATAATTTTAAATTAAATAACCTTAATTTAAAATATTTCATAAAACGTTATAATGATTTATTATTAACGATGATAAATGATATATTCCAAATAATATTTATAATCTACCCAAGGATTTTAAAAATTATCTGAAAAATGCAACTAACATTTGAAAAAAAGAAAAAAAAGAAAAAGTAATAATAGGATTATTACTTATTTATTTAACAACATATACCACTTTTTTAATTGTGGCTTTGTATGTAGCATCTCCAGCAAATTTGACAGCAGCTGTAAATTTACCTTTTTTGAGAACTTTTACACTGATAGTTGCAATACCTTTAGAATTGGTTTTTGCAGTAAATGTTTTACCGTTTACAGTAATAGTAACTTTTTTACCAGCAACAGCTTTTTTTGCAGATTTTAAAGCAACTTTAATTTTTTTAACTTTTTTAACTGCTAAAGTAGCTTTAGAAGCAGTTAAAGCAGTAGCTCTTTTGTTTACTTTAAGTACTGCAGTATCAAGTGAAGCTTTAGTATTATTATCACCAGCGAAGTATGCAACAATACTGTGTGTACCTGCAGCAATATTTTTAACAGTCACTTTGAAAGTACCGTTTTCATCAGTAGAACCAAAACCAACAGTTTCACCGTCAATTAAAATTGCTACCACTTTATCAGCTAATGCAGAACCGTCTTCAAGTTTTAAGTTTGCAGCAATAACTTTAGAAGCAGCTGTATAAATAGTTGCACCTGAAGTACTAATACTAGTAGCAACAGGAACAATTACAGTGGATTTAGGTAAAGTTAAGTTCAATGCAGATGAAGCAAAGTCTTCTGTACCATCAAATATAATTGACATGTCTTTTTCAGGAATACCTGCAATGGTGAAAATTCCATCTTTATCAGTTGTTGCATTTACAGTAATGCCTTCAATAATAGCAAAAACAGATTCATCGTTAATACCTTTACCTGCAAAGTCAACTAATTTTGCAGTTACAGTACCGTTAGCAGCAATATCACTAACTACAATTTGAGTAGCGACTAAGTCTGCTTTAGGAATGATAATATCTGTGACATTATTAGCTTTTTTCCCGTAGTATGCAGGTTCTGTTCCCCATTCAGTGGACCATACAACAGCAGCTTTTACACCATCGAATAATTCGTTATTTCTTACATCAATAGCTGCGAATGGGTTTAATTGACTTTTTTGACAGAGAATGTGTAATAAAGTTACAGATGCCCCAACAACATCTTTATCCGCTGCTAAAACAGTATTATCAGTTACATTAATGTTTCCAAGAGTACTTGGGTAACCGTGAGCAGTATTACCTTGTTGAGCAGCAATTAATAAATTCTCATTTACTGCATGGAAAATGTTTTTAGAAATTGAAATACTGTCAGATGCTTTTTCAATACTGATTACTGGGAAAGCACCATATAAGCGTTCTCCATCTTGGAAAATACCACAACGATCGAATACATTGTTATCAATGAAAGTACCTTCAGTTGATGCTCCTCCGAAGAAAATAGCATAAACACTACCATTGAATAAGTTATTGGTAATTCTAGCATCACCACTACCTCCTGCAATGGAACATCCATCAAGAACAGGGCCATTGAATATGTTATTATCAACAGTAAGGAAGTGAGAACCCATTACACTAATAGTTTTAGAACCTTTTTCTTTATTTACAGTAGGATCGTTAATGAGTAAAGTAGCGATACCACCATTGAATATAGAATTTTTAACAGTTACATAATTAGAACTAGCTACAACAACAGCTTGATTGAAATCTTTAAAAGTACAGTTATCTACAACACCATGAGTAGAACCAGCTTCACCATCGAAACGTACACCCCAACCTGCAACATTACCTCCATAGGTCAAATTGTTTTTAGGGTTGGTGTCAACAAAGTTCAATCCTGTGAAAGTAACATAATTGGATCTTACATTGAATAATCCATTACCGTCACCATATCCTGTAATGAGGGTTTTACCATTACCTTGGATAGTTAAATTGTCTGTTGTTACATTAATTGTATTACCTGCAAAATCATAAGAATCAAAATTACTTAAATCGACAATGTCTCCTACAGCAGCGTTTCCAATCGCATTTTGAACACCTGCAGTATCATTAGTGGCTGGTTTTAAAGATGCAGCAACTACTTCATCAACCGCATCAACAGCAACTACATCATCAGCAGCTTCATCAGCAGCTAAAACATCTGTTGCATTAGATGCTGAAACTGAACTGACAGATAATGCGACTAAAATAACTAAGAGGAGAGGTATTAATATCTTCTTGTTATTCATTATTTTTTCTCCTTAAATTAATCTCACTACACTAACATAAAATAAAAAAATAGCATTATCGAAATGAATATTTTTTATTTAAACCATTAGTATGATTATATCTATTGGACAACCATTAATATAAACATTATTATTTATCGATAATTTTTAAACAAAAAATAAAACAAGTATAATATAAAATACAAGTGAAAAAAAGTTAAAATTAATAAATTACTGATTAAATAAGTTATATTAAAAAAATATTAATTATTAATTAATAATTAAAAAAAATAATAAATTTAAATAATTATAATTAAATTCATAACGATGAATAAAAATTATAAATTTAAATCCGTCAATCGATAGGAAAATATTATAATATCCAATAATAATATAATATATAAATGATTATTTGATAAAATTAAGGAGGTTATATCATCAAAATGAAAACAGCCAAAATAGCATTGGCAATATTTATCTTTTTGATTTTTATCAATGGAGTTAATGCATTTGAAGACAACACAACAGCACATAATATGATAATTTCAACAGCTGAAAATCCCATATTAAACGACATATCCTCAGATTTAGAATCAGAAATTAATAATGCTCAAAATGGAGACGTAATCCTAATTAAACCAGGAACATATCACTTCAACAATGTAACATTAACAAAAAACATTACTCTTGAAGGCAGTGGAAATCCCGAAAAAATCATTTTTGATGGGGAAAAGAAATATAACCTTTTTTCAATACGAAATGACTCGACTCATGTGGTTTTTAGGAACATAACATTCATTAATGCATACACAGAAGGATTTGGAGGAGCCATTTCAATAGAAACTGGCCATGTCAGTGTGGACAATTGCATTTTCATTAACAACACCGCTGGTGTCAATGCAGGGGGCATTTCCAATTACGGTACTGAAGAAGAAAAAGGATATCTTTTACTTGAAAATTCTTTATTCATTGGAAATCATGGGAATCATGACGGCGGTGCAGTTACAACATGTTTTGCCCATTCTGACATATACAATTGCGTGTTTATAAACAATTCCGCCCATAGGGATGGTGGAGCTATTCGTGTTAGCGTTCAAGGATACGGTAATGTTCAGGACTGCATCTTCATGTACAATCATGCGGACGAATGGGGTGGAGCATATTACAGCTGGTCTGGAGAATCAAATATCCAAAGATGCATATTTATGAACAATACTGCAGGTACAAACGGTGGTGCAGTAATGGTTTCCGGAAACTTAAACCTTGAAAATTCAATAATCGTCAATAATACTGGTGGAAGAACAGGCGGTTCATTTTACATCCAGCAACCAATGTATGATGCCGTGACAAGCATTCATATTCATGATAACCTCATTACAAATAATACATCCCCCAAAGGACAGGAAATATTCATTAAATGGGATGATGTAAAAAGCCTCTATACTGACTTCAACAACAACGATTGGGGAACTCAAGATCCAAATGACCCGTCAGTCATCGATCCAGACAAAGTAACACACAGAAGCAGAGTATCATCAACTATCCACTCCAATTTATTAGAAACTATGAATTTAGGTTTATTAAACAGATATAAAGATACTTTAAAAGATTATTTCCCTGAAAATTTCTTTGATGATGAGGATGATGAAGTTGATAGGCCGAACAATAATCAGAATTCAGACAGTAACAATAACAACAATGCAAATAACTACAATGCAAACAAAAACAGCAATAAAATAAATACAGAAAATGAAAATTCAAAAAATTCCAAAGCATCCAATATGAATAACCAAATAAATATAAACAACACCAATAATCACATTAAATCTGATGCAAATGACGATTATAATTCAAAAGACAACGAAATTGTTGGAAATTCAACATCACATGGAAAAAATAACAAAGCATATGAATTAAATAAAAAATCACACTCAGTTATCAAACAGGGATCACTAGATATCAAATATTATGTTATTGGAATAATCATAATATTTATACTTTTAATAATCGGTTATAAAAGAGGAAAAATGGAATGAATAGAAAAACTATTCACCATTCAATTTTTTGTTTAAATCGCGCGCAACCAAATAATAATAAATATAAAATCCAAACCAAGAAACAGCAGCAAATATACAAGCTATTACAATCCACTCAACAATAACACCAAGTCCCATGTTAATCGGCATCCATTGCAGATAAATTGCAATAACAAATAAGATTATCATTCCTATGCCCATTTGGAATGATACCTGAAGTGGAAATGCAATATCTTCCCTTTCATAAATAAGCCCTGTTATGGAAAACCCCCATCCGACAACAATTGAACCTAAGAACGCATTTATGATAGTTTCACCTGAAAAATGAACATTATGAGGTCCTCCCTGCAAGGATATTAAAACCATAATAATCATTACGATAAAACAGCCGACAAAAGCACCCATTGCCAATCTTTTTATTAAATCAACTTTCATTTCATCACCTATAAATCCAAAGCCTGCTTGAAATCAGGCAGATATTTTCTTGATATGTTGTCCTTTAGACCATTTTTAAGTTGTATAAACATCATTCCCTTAAGTGAGGGAGCTACTCTTTCAACCTTTTTTAAATTAACGATAGTGGATTTTGAAATCCTTACAAAATCACTATCCAAAGTCTCTTCAACCTGATATAATGGCTTTTTAATCAGATATTCACTGTTTTCCGTATAAACTTTAACTTGCTTATCTTCAACCCTAAACATGTAGACATCACTAAATTCCAAAAGTGCAAAGTCAGACCCTTTTTTAACGGCCAGCATATCATTAGAATCATCACTTTCAAGAATTGACATTGCTCTTGTAATATTGTCAGTCAATTCATTGGTATGGATGTCCGCATGCGGCTCTTCAATATCCCTTGAAATAAATAAATTTACCTTCATGATTCATTCCCTAATTTTGCCATTTCTTCCTGAATTTTGCGTTCACGATATTCCACAGTATTAAATTTATTTTCAATTATAAAAGCATTTAAAAATTTAATGAATATTCCAATACCCCAGAAAAATAGCGGGAACAGAACCCACCAGAATTGTGGAGTGTATACTGCATTAATTACTGCCAAAAATGCATTGACAATAATGAAGATCATGAAACTTTTATAAAACTTAATTTTTGCATCTGCACGCTTTTCAGCCAATGCGCGTAAATTATCATTCATTTAATCACCCATTTTTGAAATTTCTCTTTCAATCATTTTTTCACGACAGTTATTAAGAGAATATGCATTAAAAAAGTCATCTAAAACTCCAATACCCCAGAAAAACATTACAAATATCAATAGCCAAAAGCTTTGCAGAAATACAAAGCAAACAATTGCTATTACTGTATTTACAATCAAATATTTATATAGATTTTCTTGAAACTTTATTTTTTTGTCAACTCTCTTTTCAGCCTCTTTCCTTAAGTTCATATCATCACCATTCGATAATATAACTTAGGGCAATTCCATATAAATGGCTATTTGGCAGTGCTTCCAAGATGCGAAAATCGTTGAGTGAAATGCAAAAAATAAGAATTGAAAGTAGCTGCTATAATACAGCCACCAGATAGTATAAAATTGAAGTTACTGCAGGAACTGTTAAGTTGTCAATTCCACCATAACTAAATGCTTCACAGACAGTCGCAATAGCAGATATCGCCAATATGTAGACAATATTAAATTCAGGCATTGTACAACCGATTGAAGTAAAAACCATCCACACAAATACGCTCATTACTGATGTGATAACAAACATTGTAAGTGATCCTTCAAGAGATTTTGTACCTCCGAATATTGTGTATTTGACTTTACCGAATTTTTGACCAATCAATGCTGCAAATCCATCACCATACACCATAGGAACAATAGCCAATGCCACAATCCAAATGTAGAATTTAGGATTATTTGCCGGAGAGAGTATACTGTATATTGCAATTAATATTGTCCAAATCAATGCATAGAAAAATAAGCCTAAGGCATGTCCTGATTCAGTTACGCTGTTTTCAATTTTGACAGGAGAGTATTCAGTCAAGAAGAACAATCCTATTGTAATCGGCAATGTTAAAAACCAAACCATCACCCATGGATCTGAGAAAAATGGCATGGCAAATATCATATTACCTACCATAATGTGCAAAAATTTACGTGAAACTTCAGGCCTTGTCTTTAAAACCATTTCAGCTACAACGAAAATGACAGCAACATAAATATATACTACAATTAATGCAAGAATATCCGTAAATATCATTACTTATCATACTCCCCATATTCACAGCCAGCATTTTCCATTTTCACATGATCGATTAATGTTCCGTCTTTCTTGTATAGTTTGATTTCACCCCAACCATTTCCGCCATTCCATAAACGGTTGTGTCTTTTTTGGCCATCAGGAGCTTCATAATTAATAAGTAACATTTCATCGCGTTTACAGTAGAGTACCATTTCCATTTTTGAATTTTTATTGCTTGCATTTATATGCCATGTATGAATTTCATCGCCCTCTTCAAAGTCAAAGTCGATTTTCACCATGTTCCAGAATCTTGCGAAATTGTACTCATACATGGTTCCCTCATAGTAAAATCCAATCAGCAATTTGCGAGGAATAGATATTCCAAATGCTTTTGGTCTTCCACCACCCGCTTCAAAAGCAGAATTATTGAGTTTTTTACCAGTTTTAAGACTGGTTAAGTTACATGATGAAATCCAAAGCCATGGTGAAGTAAAATCCCCTCCCCAATTCTTATCGGCATAACCATAGGATTTTTCAGGAATTACTTCATATTCCTCACCATCCAACCAAATAGTACCCTTATATTGAGTTTTGATTCCTTCAGCATGCCAGAACATTTCAAAAGAGTTTAATTTTCTGAACAAGGAGTTTGCACCATAACCAACATTAAAAGTGATTTGTTTATCAATATCCAAATCCCACATCATATCTCCCGCATCACACATATATTCCGGATGATTTTGAGCGTCTTCTTCGCTTACTCTTGCAAATCCACTCATGTGAGTTTCGGTTAGACTGCAATCCCCAACACGAATATTCAATTCATCATCAGGACAATCAAAATATTTCATAGAATAAAAATTATGAATTTGTTTTGGATTTTTACCCCATGCACCTGCCTTGACCATGCAATAAGACGGTTTTTTGCCAGCAGCTTTGTTTTCAGGCAATTGACCTAAAGTTGGTTCCTCTTCAGCCAGTGCAGGATTACATACAAAGTATTCAATGAAAAATGGTCTTGGTTCGCCAGTTTTTTTATTATATGCAGTTAAGGAATGCCACCACCAGTCATAACCCTTTTTAGCAAGTGGTCCCTTAAGCATAAAATAATCTCTTTTCAAATCACTTTTATTCATTTAAAGTCCTCCAAAGATAGATAATATAAGATTTGTAAAAAATATATTAAATAATTTATTACAATAAAGAAAAATAGAAAAATAGAAAAAAAGAAGAGAATTATCTTTTAGAATTCATTTCTTTTATATCATCACGATAATAATAACCAATTGTCAATATCATCAACAATACAATAAATGACATTCCAGTGACTCTAAAGAATTCATCTTCATCAATAATAATTTGTTTTACAACAGATTTAGATTCAATACTGCTTGAATCCCCACTGCCTCCGCCGACAGCGCTTTGTGCAGAAGCGGAGCTTTCTGATTCATAAGCATTTGAAACATCTTTTGAAGGGTTGTTTGCACTATCGCCAGGAGAATTTTGCTGGCCATTATATGTGCTGTTTCCATTATCTCCACTTTGTGAAAAACCTTGGCCGGAATTTCCAGAACCTTCATTATTTCCATTACCGTTACCATTGCCATTGCCGTTAACTTTACCGTTAACACTCATATCATCATGGCCATATGGTATATCAGGATAAGGATAACTTGGAGTTACGCCATTTGACGGGTTAGAAACCGGAACATTGCTGTCATAAACATTTTCCCTTGGAGAATAATCAACAACCGCTTTGATAATATCACCATTATTTGCATCCACTGTGAATACACCTGATCCACCTTTTACAGTAATAGTGGCCGACTTTCCATTATTTGTTGTATAAGTCAAAGTTCTATCAGGAAGCAAACTGGCAATCTTTCCATTAGAATCGACAAATGATGCCTGGAATTTATTTTTTCCAATTTGAGTAACGGAAAATTGTATCCTATTTGTTTTAATTTTAGGGCAAACTAAAGCTTTATCAGAATACCAGTTATCACCAAGCTCCAATTGCCCACCTTTAAATGAGTATTCGACATCTTTGGCTTCAACCTGAATATGCCTATTTCCAAAAAGGGCATTGTAGCTTATATCCTGACTTTCAGGTTTCAGATACTCGTCATTGAACTCAATACCAACATAACCATTACTGGCAATTTCATTAGATTGAATCATATTATCTCCAATAGAAGTCAATGAAATACCACTGTCTCCGTTATAATCAATGACATTTCCCTTTATATTAACATTGTCACCTGCTCTCAAAATATAAATCCCATTATTGGAATTTTTTGTAATGGTATTCCCAATTATATGAAGATTTTCAGGTGCACTACCATAATTAACCCTATTTAATCTATCTGAAGTATATATTCCATTCCCACCATTTCCATAAATGGTATTACCATGGATATAAATTTTAGTGGAATTTGCCAATTCAATACCGTTCACACCATTATTGGAGATTATATTGCCTATAATATAAGCGGAATCTGAATTTACAATAACAACACCATTTTTTGAATTTTGAACAATATTGTTTTTAGTGATATTGAGATATTTGACTGCATTTGCAACAATAGCATTGCTTTTAGTGGATATCTTATTGTTAATTAGCCTGATATAATCAGAATTGACAATTGAAATTCCATTACCATTACCCTGAATATTGAAACCATTAATAGTGGTTAATGAAGCACTTTTACCCCTAATTATAAATACAGGATTATCATTTCCTGATTTTAAGATAGTGTTTGACCTGCTTAATAATGTTAAACGTTTACTCAATACCAAATTAATATTAGAATAACTTGATCCCTTAAATAAAATGACATTCCTATCTTTTGCACCATCGATAATTTTTTGAATTTCCATGCTTGAAAGCCCATCTTCAACAGCAATGGTATTCCTAATAGTGATTGAGGTTGTTTTTGAAGAAGCATTATATTTAGAATTTCCTAAAAATTTTGTTGCAATCTTGTAAGATCCATCATTTAAGTTAAGCTTAAGAGATGCTATTCCATAATTATTGGTAGTTTTAGTATAAGTGTTTCCAGAAACCGTAAAGTAAACTTTGGTATTCTTTAACACACTACCCTTATCATCTGAAAGTTTAACTTGGAAATAATCTCCAACAACATCAAAAGTTGTGTTACTTTTAACATCAATTTGGGTTTTAATTGGAGATGATGATTTTAAAGCCGTTTGGTCTGAATGAGCAATTGAATTATCACTTTCAGCAGATATTAGTGATGAATCATCATCTGTGACATTATTAACCTCCTGCGCAACACAGAAATTTAAGCTAATAATAACCAATACAAACAGTACCAAAATAAAAGCTTTCTTGCTCATTTTTCACCTCCTTTACTATCGATTAGTAAGAATTAATTATTGATAATTAATCTCATATAAAATATATAATATTTAATAGTATATATTATTGACTAATTTTAAATTAAAATAAATATTTAATTAAATTAATTAAAATAAACTAATTTAATTCAAAAATAAGTATTTTATCAAATTAATAAAAATATGATATATAAAAAAGTAATATCGAAAGTAAATATAAAAAAATAAGAATAAGACTGAATTACATCAAGTCATGAATTTCATCTTTAATATATAATATTACAATCACCAAACAAACAACCGCCAGAATAGACATGACCAATGAAGTTTGTCCGAATGCTGCTACAGAAACACGATTATGAGCCAGTACCCCTCCTGCAAAAACTGTCATTAGCACCACAGCAACAGCAGATCCTATTGCACCAATGATTTGTCTTACAGTATTGTTGATAGCTGTCGCATCTTCAACATCACCAGATACAACGGCAATAGTCCATGTAACTGCAGGCATTAAACCTAAACCAGCACCGATAGCCCTTATTATTTGAGTAATAATCATATATTCAACAGTAGAGTTTGCATCATAAGTCATCATTATCAGATAACCCGCAATCGAAAAGAGACATGACATAATCAATACTTTTCTAACTCCAATTTTATTGGCTAAAAGAGGACCTATAAAATTAAATACAATCATGACAAGAGTTGCGGGAAGCAAAATTAAACCTGAGGTTGTTGCATTGTGGGAAGTAACAGTCTGAACAAACAAAGGCATTATAACATTCAATCCACACATTGTGAAATATAGCAATGCTGAAAATAATGTTCCAAAAAAGAAATATTTATTTTTCAAAGCATGTAAATCAACCAATGGTGTCTTAATGTTAAACTGACGGCGGACAAAGAATATTAAGCTGAATGTACCAACAACAATTGGTAAAATTACATAAACCAAATCAAATCCATTACCTGCAATGTTTGAAAATCCAAGCATTATTCCAACACATGCTAAAACACATAAAATTAATGAAAGCACATCCAAAGGATAATCGCCGGTTTCAAATTCCAGCTTAACAACAACAAGTGCAACCAATATCAAAACGAATACCATGCCTGCAAAAATTAAGAAAATTGACCTCCAACCAACATAATCAATAATCATCCCACCTGCAGTAGGAGCCAATGCCGGAGCAATTCCAATTATGAAACCAAATAATCCCATATAAATCTGCCATTTTTCCTCCGGAATAACCTTAAAAAGCACAATTTGAGTAATAGGAAGTAAAATTCCAGAACCGATTGCCTGAATAACTCTGGCAATAATCAATACAATAATATTTGGAGACACATATGCCAGCAAAGATCCAACTAAAAACAATGACAATGAAGACAACAGAATAGTTTTAACTTTAAAACGGCGAGTAATATAAGCGGATAACGGAATCATAACTCCTAAAACTAACAAAAATGAAGAATAAATCCATTGAGCAGTAGTTGAAGAAACATGAAAGTCATCCATGATTCCAGCAATACCTGTTGTTACCACACTTTGAGCAGCACTTAAAATAGCTGCAGCAATAATAAAAATGAGTAATGTTGACATTCCCCTATCTAATTTAACATTCATAGTATAGACTCTTATAATTATCACAATAAAATATATTAAAAAGAATATATAAAATTAATTTATATAAATAATTTTTAAAAAAAATTACATTAAAAATGAACATTATTCTATTGAAAAAATAATTCTGTACAAAAAAATAATACTTTAATCAGGCATGACTTGATAAATAATACCCTTCAAAACAAAATGGACAAAAAAAATCATATATAAAATTATTTAATGTGATTTGAAATTATCATATCTTCAAAACCCAAATCAAAAATCAGCCGTCTGAGATGCCTTTCTGAATACACAACCCCAAATTCCTTTTTTATTTCACTTTTAATTTCCGGAATACTGGATAAACCTTTTGAAATAATATTTTCCCTTAAAACTTTAAATTGAAGGTCAGACAACTTTGAATTCCTTCCAGACCCTTCCTTTCTAAATAGACCATCAAAGCCATTTTCATTCCAATCTTTAACCCATTTATAACCTGTTTGAGCAGTTTTTCCTCTTTTTTCCATGGCAGATTTTACACTATTATCACAATAAATTTCTTCAATAAATGTAACTTTTTCATACAAATCCACAAATTTCTTCAAATCCCTTTTAACATCACGAATTTCAGAAAGAGGAACCTTTTTATTGATATTTATCTGCCTTGCCATAAAATATATTTCTTGATAAAATATTATAAAAATTTTTTGTCAATGATGTTACAAAAAAATAGTATTTACTGCAAATTAAAAATTTATTAAAATCAGTCAAAAACATGCAAACAAAAATTCCACAAAAGGAATGAATCCTCAATTAGAACAAGGTGCTTCAAAAACATCACAAGGATAACCTCAATTAGGGCATTTATCCATTTCATCACCAATTAATTAACCATATTCTGCAGGCTTAAATTTTTCTTCATTTCTTTGAAGCCCAATAAGACTTATCTTGATTAATATAATATTCTAGAAAAAATTATAAAACACTTTCCAATTGGAAAAAAATTAAAAAAAAAGTAAATAAAATCCTCAAAATTAAATTTGAGGAAGTCTTTCATTTGTATTTGATCGGGTCCATGAACCCATATTTGAATAGAATGTGTTGATTTTGTTTTTAGTGGCCTGACTCAATGAATAATTAAGTTTGACAATCAGACTGGAAGTATCGTAATCATTGAACTGATTGTACATATAGTCCACTGATAGCCAATTGGTTGGAATATCGTGGCTTCCATGGTCATAGTCTCCAGAAGGATTACCCACTAAAACTTTCTTACCATCCTTACTGATATCCAAAATTGCAACATAATGGCTCCAGGTGTGGAATATTAATGCACATCCTCCTTTTTTAAGTTCAGCTATGGCTTTGGAATAATATGTGCTTTTATAGTAATATGTACATTTCATATTGTATTTTTCCAATGCCCTTTTCAGGCCGCTGGTACTTGAACCATCATAAGAATTGGTACCTGCATCTAGGCCCAAATGCCATTCATTGACATAGTTTCTTAAAACCTGAGTACACATACTGCATGATGTAGGACCGCAGGTATAACCTGTATCCTGTTCATCCCTCACTTCGGAATAGGTATAGGATTTTCCTTTCAGGTCTACAGTTATCTGAACCGGAGCATAATTATATTTGTTCATAAGAACAATTCTTGTGTTGATTGCTCTTTCAATTACATTCCATTTTTCCCTTACAATCAAATGCAAGTATTTAGGTTGTGCTTTTGTTTTGAAGAACACATATTTAGTCATTTTATTTTTCATGAATAAACAATAGCTATCTCTTTTAATGACCTCACGATACTGGTCCTTTAAAAGAGTGTATTTAGCATTGCCGTCAGCAAGCACGTAAAATGCAAACATATAATCCACATCAGGAACTCCATTCTTCTTAGGAACGGAATTTAAAAATGGATTTACCGGAGTTCCTTTAATACCAGTAACATTTTTAGAGGCTGATGCACTGGTGGTCTCCTTGGTACCTGAATAAGTAACCTTGACTTCATAAGTCTTTGTACCTAAATTAGGTCTGATTACGACAATACCTTCGGAAGTTGTTTTCTTAGTAAACTTCTTGCCTCCAACAGTTATTGTCAAAGTTTGACCAGATATTGCTGAAGCATAAGCACTTTTCATGTAAACCTTCAGATATCCGTTTGTAAGCAATATGTCATTTCCAATGACAAGTGAAGTGACCTTTGGAACATAAAGTTTAACTGTTTTTGAGGAAGGATTGTACTTACTGTTACCTTTATATGTTGCAGTCAATGAATATGTTCCGACATTCTTTGTAATTTTAAGGCTTGCAATTCCTTTTGAATTAGTAACTGCATTGTAGTTAGCATTATCCAATTTAAAGGCTATGGCAGCATTTTTAATTGGAGTGCCATTTGAATCCTTCAGATATACCTGGAAATTGCTTCCTTTAGCAACTTTAGTGTGAATAGGGGTTATTGTAGTAGCTAACTTCACAGTCCCCTTAGATGAAGCCATTAAGTTTTCATCTTCATTTAAATTTTTATTGAGAATATCACTATCAGAATCATTATATGAAGAAATTACCTCCATATCCTTGGCATTATTTAATTTTAAATCCTCATTTCCTGTTGCAACAGAATCATCAGCCTGATTTAATCCCAAATCTGTTGAATTAATATCACTAGCTGAAACAACAGCAATATTGAACAGGAGTAAAATTAAACAAATTAAAGCCAATTTCGTTTTTGAATACATATTTTCACCGAAATTATTTTAATCCTAGAATTTTAGCGGAATTTTCATATAAAATCATATTTTCTTCTTCAGGAGTCAATCCTATCTTATGGAAAAGTTCCATTTCACTTTCTGATTCCCACATGGGATAATCAGTTCCCCATAAAACTCTATCGACTCCATATTCATAAATGAACTTTTTTGCATCTTGAGATGATAACTCATAAAGACTGGAACTTAAATCGACATAAAGATTTGGAGTTCCTGCAAGTTTTTCCGTTGCTTCAGCCCAAACGCTCCAACCGGCAAAATGAGCGCCGATTACGAGCATATCCGGAAACTTCTCAAGAAACGGTTTGAGTTGTTCGGGATTAGAATAATTGTACCTGTAATCTCCGCAATGTATTAAAACAGGAACATTTCCTTCATTAATTATTTCTCCCATCTTGAATGATTTTTCTTCATTCAATGCAAATTGCTGAAAATCCGGATGAAGCTTTACTCCCTTAAGGCCCAGTCCAAGCAGATGTTCAAAATCGCCTTTTACATCATCACTGTCAGGATGAAGGGTTCCGAAACCTGTAAAAAGGTCTGGATTTTCTTTAACGACACTGCTTATGAATTCGTTTATTGACCTTACTTGTTTTGGAGTGGTTGCAACAGAATGAATCAGATAATGTACAACTCCAACTTTATTTCCATCTTCTATGAGATTATTAATTTTACCATTCAATGACATGTCAAGATCATAAAAATCCCGAATTCCTTTAACTGCTTTTGAAGCAATTTTTTCAGGATAGATATGACAATGAGCATTAATTACTTTTTGCATATTTTGTAACCGCCTTACAAAAAAATTAATTTATAATTACATTTAGTTTTTAATCCTTTATAAAAATAATGTATAAATCCTTTAAAAATCGATTAGGTCAAAATACCAAATTGTATCGATAAAATAGGCAAAATTTGAATGTTTTAATAATATTTCAAAAAGAATGTCAGATAATGAATTTCTGCAGATATCTTAAATTTTAAAGTATGTAAAAAAAGTTAAAAATGTGTAAATCACAAATCACATCGACAATACCAATTTCAATCCAGTTAATGCATTTATTTATAAATCCAATGCGTTATTGCAATTTTACATCATTTAATCTCAAACTTGTCGAAATTTTCCACTTTTTGAATTTGGAATCTGAAAGAAAATAAGCTTCAGTTCACTCATGCAAGTTATTGGAAGCATTTTTTTACGAAATAATATTTGTCAGGGGGCACGAAGTGAACTGGCAAATATCATCTATTTTCTTGCTTTTCCTACACGGCGGGCGATAACCATTTCACCGACAGATATCAAACCGGCAAAGAATTTTTCCAAACCTCCGGTTGCCCAGATAGCTTCACCGAATGTGGAATTCATAATATTCGCTTCATATTCTTCAGGGGAAATCTTTATACCAGTTGTCTTTTTAGACACCAATGCTGATGCTGCCATCAGTTCTTCCCATGTTACTCCCTTTAACTGATGTTGCATTGCTTTGTACAGCTTTACAACTTTAATATCATATAAATCGGACAGAAGCTCTACAATATCGCAGGCTCTGACCATACCAATTACCTGATTATCATCATTTACAACAGGAACTGTTACGAATTTATTGTTTGCAGTCAGGATTACTGCTTTTCTTGCAGGATCATCTTCATGAACAGTTGCAATTTCTTCATATCCACTCATTATTTCATGAATCTTTTGATTTCCTTCTCTCAATCCTCTGGTAATATCAAAAGATGTTATCCATCCAACCAATTGCTTATTGTCGTTTACTACAGGACAGGTAAAACGCCTAATTTCTTCCATCACTTTGGAAACTTCAACAACTCCATCATCACAGTTCAAATATACAAATTCTTTATCCATTAACTCTTTTGCTCTCATAAACAAAACCCCATTTTTATTCAATTTCAATCCGTTTCAATGCTTCTACAGGACAATGACGAGTACATTCTACACATCTTATGCATTTATCATTGTCAAGAACAACTTTACCATCTATTAACTCTATAGCACCTGTCGGACAATTTTCTTCACACAAATAGCAATTAACACAGGATTCGTGATTGATATCAATGTTCCTGCTGTGAATTATAGGACCAATGTATCTGTCAAGCTCGATTGCATTGCTATTCAGTGAAATTTCAGCGCATGCTCCGCATCCGATACACATTTTCTCATTAATATAAGGATACAGTTCATTTTCAATCAGTTCAATGCCCAAATCCATATCCAAATCATCAAAGAACTCCTTGAATTCCATGGTGAATGCGTTTGTTGGACATAAATTAGCACAATCATCCCAATTGTTATCAATTGAATAGTCAATTGAAATATTATTCATCCTAACTACCCTGTGAGGACTTCTGACATTACTCAAGTTATATTCAATAACATCATACTCTTCCTCATGGTCATAAATAACTGAATTGTTGATTAATTTGATTGCTGAAATCGGACAAGTTTGTACGCAAATTTCACATTTAACACATTTTTCAGTTATTTTAGCTATTCTAAATATATTAGCTGGTTCGATTGCATTAACTGGACATTCTTCTACACAGGTATTACATCTTACGCATTTAGGTGCAACGGCTATAATTTCCTCTTCGGTACTGAAATCCTCCAGTTCAAATTGGAAATCATCTCCATCATCATCTAATTCAACAGATTTCAAAAGAACCTCACGTTCCAGGTTCTTCATCTGTTTTATAAAAGATACATTCATATTATTACCAACTAAATAATTTATTTTAATGATTTAAAAGAATTCCTCCAATTCCTTTGCGGTAGGGAACTTGTCCATGCCGAAACCCTGAATAGCTTTGCTTGCTACCCAATTTCCGATTTGGCAGGATTTCTCAAGGTCATATCCTTTTAAAAAGGAATATAAAAATCCGCTGTTGAAGCTGTCTCCCGCTCCGGTAGTGTCAACAGCATCACATTTGTATGCTTCAACAAAACATTCTTCAGAATTATTTATTGCAAACACACCTTTTGAACCTTGCTTTACAACAACAGTTCCGATTCCCAAATCCAAAAGACCTATGGTTAATTCTTTTAAATCGGCATAATCATTATCACACAATAATCTTAATTCAGACTCGTTTATAAGCAGGATATCGGTTCTCTCAAGAATTGGCATTAAGGCATCGAACCCCTTTTCAACATAGAGCATTCCCGGGTCAAAGCTTAAAAGAGTCTCCTTGCTGAACTTTTCCAAAAGTTCAATCTGAGTATTGAATGAGTCTCCGACAAATGATGTATAATGCATTATTTTACATCTCATAATATTCAAAGGATTTATTTCACCTATTTTAATGTCGTCATTAACTCCTGGAGAAATATAAAGACATCTCTCACCATTCTTATCGACAAATCCTATGCATTTTCCGGTAGAACCGTTTTGGGAATATATCAGATTGTTTGAATATACACCATTAACAGCCAAGTTATATTCAATCAAATCACCGTCTTCATCCTCAGCGATTTTTCCGATGATTGATGTTGAACATCCCAAACGTGCCAATCCCACAATAGTATTGGCTGCAGAACCTCCAGGAGTGTCAGTTTCGCTTGTTATGAAACTTTCCTCATCATAGGAAACTATCTTGTCTACAGAATAGAGCTTGTCCACATTCAAAGCTCCGAATCCTATTACTTCAGCATTAAGATCATTATCATAAATTTCCATTTTAAAACCTTACTTTAAAATATCCAATAGATTTATATTCTTATCTCCAAGTTTTCCATCAAAATTGCCGGCAGATATTTTTACAACACCCTCAAATTCCAAAGCAGCATCAATTCCTGCCTTAATGGCCTTATTCATGGCGTCTTCGTTGATTGCATTGACAACAATTTCGGGAATATAGTTAACTCCGTCGGGAACCTTTGACTCCTCGCCTAAGAATTCCTTAAGAGACGGACAATAAACATGATTTGTAGTAGGTCCGATTTCAGGGAAATTGGTTTCCGGCTTTGAAGCTGCAGAACAGATTTCAAATGGTGCTGTAGCACCTTCAACATCCATAATTGCATTAATTACTGCATCTCCCGCTTCAAGAACTGCTTCTGGAGTGGAACATAAATACCAGAAGTTTCCTCCCATTATTCCATCGTTTATCCTGAATTTTTCTTCTATCTGGAAATCAGGAACTGCAATAGGAACATTAATCATTCTTCTTCCATATTCCTCTACAATCCACTCATAACCGTCACCACAATGACCGACAATATCCATCATTTCAATGAATTCATCACCTTCTGAATCGGAATAGTCAAATATTCGTGTAAACGGTTTGACCAAAACGTCCTGTCTCAGTCTGTAGGACAATTCAAATGCAAACTTTTCCACATCATCTCCACCTAGCCAGTATTGGACAACGGCACCATATCTTCCGTCAGGAGTTTGACTTTCATCCAAAAATCCTTCAACTCCACCTTCCACTCTGCCGATTACTGCGCTTGGAGTGGAAGTGGAATCATATGCTGCCCTTTTGACAATCTCTTTAGTAGGCCCTGTGATTAAAGCCCTTACATATTTGCCTTCAAAAGCTTCGAAAAATGTGTCATCCACCTTATCATAATTCATTTTATTACCTTCTATAAACTTAACCTAATCCTCCAATATCCTGGCCTCTAATGTTATTTCTCATGTCTTTGCTCAGTTTCAGGATATCTTCGAAGTTATTTTCATCAATAATTTTAATTAAAGGATATTCCTCATTTTCAAAAACATCAAAGAATCTGTTTCTTATCTTCAAATCCACATCATAATCTTCAAACAGTTTAGTCAAATCATTTGAGCTGTTGTAATCATTTATAAACTTTAAAACATTATTTTTATCAGTATTTGAGTAAATATCAGCTATTACACATGTTGTAACTGCACTTGGAGATACGATAGCTATCTGGGCGACTTTCAGAGGATATTCATTTCCATTGAATGATATGCTGATTCCATCATGGTCCCTTGCAAATTCCAACGGCTCCACATCAGTTATGCTGTCCCCTATATACAATACCTTCCCAGTATCGATGCCGTCCCTTTCGATTATCTCATGAATAGCCATCCTTTTGCCTTCACCGCCAACCACATTTATTTTCCGGATTTCTTCATAAATTCCCATCTTTGCTATCTGATTGAAGAAAATGTCGTCGAACATTTCATAGTCATCAGGATTATCCAAGATCTTATCCTTGAATTCAAGGACTTTTTCTATTTCTTCATCATTTAGAGACAATGCATCTACATCCACTTTTGTATAAAATGTATTCTCGAATGGGAACTCCATATAATTTGAAAGTGCTTCAATATATTGACCATAACTAGTACTAACTATATATGTATTCATAGCTTCCTTCAAGTATTTTAATAGGAATTCTGAGTCCCTGACTGCATAAATATTGTTTTGTGAAAAATCAATTAAATCAGAGTTTTTAATGTTTTCACAAACGAAAAAAGGCAGAATCAATTTCAAGGTATTGCCTGCCTTATAATTATCTCTTTTTACAACATCGACCAGATAATCATCATACAAACTGAGAATCTTAAATAATTCACCGCCATTTTCAATGAAATGAGCGGACATTTCAAAGGCATTGTCGTTTAAAGTCAATGGCCCCTCGCAATCTGTAATAAATGACTTTTCAAACATCAAATCACCTGAAGTTAACTATTCTTATTGTATCAAGCGGACAAATCGCTTCACAGTTTCTACAGTAAATGCACTTTTCACTATCAAAATCTATCTTGTCATCATTCAATGTCAATGCATCTGTCGGACAGTTTTTGGCGCAGATTGCACATGCCTGACATTTGGTATGTGAAATTGACAAATCGCCGATTCTCTGATAATGCAGGTAAGACCTTGCATAGTACAAATCAGTGTCCTTGCTGTAGAAGTAATCGTCATAAGCTCCTATTGCATCAAAGTTACATTGTTCTACACACTTGCCGCAGTATATACAGTTATCATTGATCTTGATTGGATTTGGTCCGTCAAGCTCTATAGCTTCAACAGGACATACATTGAAACAGTCCCCACAGGCGACACACTTGCTTTCATAGACTTCGATGTTTCTATCCATCAGATATGAACCGAACAGCTTTGAGAACTTATTCACTTCAATGCTTGAATCCAGACTGATTTTAAGTTCCTTCTCCATCAAATCATTTACCTTGTATTCAATGAAATTTTCAAAATTCTGGTCATCAAATTCAAGAGCGATTGAGTTTCCTACCTTTTCAAGAACCTTATTCAAGCTTATCAGGTCAAGTGATAGGTTTTTCATGTCATAATCGATAATGCTTGATACGATATCAAAGGATTTGATTTCACTATACATCTTATAAGCCTTTTTACGTGATGAATACTTGATTGCTGTTGAAGGACATGAATGCATACATTCCTCACATCTTGCACAGTATCCCGGATTGATGTATGGAAGCTTATTGGTTCTTGCAACATTGATTGCACCCATTGACGGACATACGCGAGTACATGTCATGCACCCGATACACTTGTCCTGATTGACAACGATGGCCTTACCTCCCTTAACTGTTTTAGGAAGCAGCTGACCATACTTGATTGCATCTGTAGGGCATACCCTGAAACAGTATCCGCAGCGGATACATGTATCCTTATTAATTTCACTGTGAGGCTCCTGCTTTCCGTCTGCAACCAGATGTATAGAACCGTTTTTACAGGCCTGAACGCATGCTCCGCATGCTTTGCATAACTTGACATTGATGTTTGGAACGTTTTCCTTTAAAGGAGGATCCATTTTTACATCAAGAGAAATCGCATCAAATGGGCAAGCATTACGGCACAATACGCAACCAAAGCATGTGTTTTTTATTTTAATGAAGCCGTCATCCTCATCCAAATAGATTGCTTCGATAGGACAGGACTTAAGACAAGGCTTATCCTTACAGTTTGCACATTTTGTTTGATCAACGACATAATCAACGTCAACATGCCTTAATGGTCTTGGTGTTTTAGTATAACTATCAATCATAACACTCACTCCATAACAATATTCTCATTCAAATTAGATGCCTTTACAGTAGTATGAATTATTTCATCGTCTTCGAGGGAGAATTTGGCAATGAAATATTTAATTACTGAAAATGGACATGTCTGGTAACAAATACTGCAGCGCAAACATTTGTCCTTATCCCTTACTATTGTATCCTCTTTTTCATCGAAGGATATGCAGCCAGTAGGGCATTCAGGAATACAAAGCTGACATTTTTCACATTTGGATTTGTCCCAATCTATTATTCTGATTTTAAGTCTGTTTACTGCATTTGTAATAATCTCCAATGATACTTCTTCATCTGGAATAATCTTCAATGCATCATCCCATATTCCGGAAAGCGGAACTTCATACTGTAAAAGGTCATTCTGTTCTAACGACCTCAAATCCTCTTCCTTATTGTTAATGAAATCCTCAAGATAGTTTACAGTAAGAAGAATTAGTTCCTTTTGGTCCTGCAAGTTTTCAACAAATACTCCTTTCATAGCACCGTTTACAGGACAAACCTCCAGGCATTCCCCACAGGAAATACATTTAAGCTGATTTACCTGAAGCTTATCGTTGACAAGTTCAATTGCTCCAACAGGACATTTCTTCATACATTTCTTACATTTGATGCATAAGAAATCATCGACAATATACTGCCTTTTAGAGGGAATAATATTAAATTCAGGCATTATCAAATGATTCAAACCGCATTCCAATGTTTTTGGGTCAGTCGGACAAACTTCAGCACAGAAACCGCAGCGGATACATGCTCCAGGATTAATGACTGGATAAGTCAGGCCTTCACTTTCCTCATCATCCTTCTGCCTGACAATCTTAATAGCGTTAGGTGAAGGACATGAAACAGTACATGCACCGCAACCAATACAATACTCCTTGTTGACTTTAGGAAAATCCCTGAAACGTTCCGGTTTTTCTGCAATTTCAGGATCGGTTTTTGCATTGGTGAATGCATCAGCCCATGCTTTTCTTGCAAAATCAAAAATATACCACATTAATGAAGACATTTAGACTACCTCGTAGAAATCTTTTATATCGGTTTTACCATGTTCATTAGTAATGGCAACTCTTTCAGCGCATGCAACACAAGGGTCACATGATGCGTATGTTGATACTGCATCAGCAACTGTCGGAACATCCCTAATCATGTATTTTGCACAGGAATCCATATTTGCAATACTTGGAGTCCTGATTGAAATGTTTTTAATCAGATTACCATTGGTTTCAATCATGTATGTGACTTCACCGCGGGGTGCCTCGTTTCTGCGCATCGCATAACCTGACTTCAAATCAACAGGAGTGCGTATTTCACCTTTTGGAATATTTTCGATTGCCTGTCTGACTAAGCTGATTGATTCGGGAATTTCATCAAATCGGGTCATGGTCCTTGCATAGTTGTCCCCTTCGCTTCTTCTGATTACCTTGAAATCGAAGTAATCGTCATAGGTGTAATGACCGTTCCTGTAATCTTCCTTGATGCCTGAAGCTCTACCGATCGGCCCTACGGCACGACCCTTAATAGCCTCTTTTTTAGACATTAATCCAATTCCCTTGCATCTTAATGCAAGTGCAGGACCTTCAGCAAACAGTGCTCGGACCCTTTCGAAACTTTCTTCGATTTTATCGAGATTTTCCAAAATAGGCTTGAAATGGCGTTCATCGGCATCCATCCTAACACCGCCAACAACGTTCCATCCCATATTAACCCTGTTTCCAGTTAAAAGCTCAATGGAATCCATTGCATATTCTCTCAGTTCCAGAACATGCATGAACAGGGTTTCGTGGTCCATTGATTTGAAAAATGTAGAATTCGCAAGGAAGTGACTTTGAATCCTGTCCAATTCATTTGTAATTACCCTTAGGAATTGGGCTCTTACAGGCACGTCAACATCTGAAATTCTCTCGATTGTTTCTGCAAAGGTTTGCGTATGCTCATATGAACAGATTCCACATACCCGTTCTGACAGATAAATTCCTTTTTGCCAGGTTTGACCTTCAATTATCTTTTCGATTCCCCTGTGAACATAACCGTATTCAATTTCGGCTTTGACAACTCTTTCACCTTCAGTTTGGAGTTTAAGTCTAATTGGCTCTTTCAAAGCAGGGTGAATCGGACCAATTGGCACTATCATTTTCTCTCCCTCCCACGATCAGCAATAGCCTGTGGACCAACAGCCAGAATTGCCTCCAATATTTCACTAGGCCTAGGAGGACATCCAGGAATGGCTGCCGCAACAGGAACAAAATCAGATGCAGGGGCATGTACATGACCCCCTTCCTGAGCAAATACGTCACCTGATTGCGGGCAGTTTCCCACAGCCACTGCTATTTTTGGTTCAGGAGCCTTATCATATACTCTTTTTAGGTTATCGATCCATTGTTCGGTTACAGCACCAGTCAACAATAGAACATCAGCTTCACGAGGATTATTGTGAACGTAAATACCATATTGCTCCAAATCATATCTCGGAGATAATAGTGCAACGCATTCAACATCGCATCCGTTACATCCGCCACAATTTACGATGCAGACATGAATTGAGCTTTTTCTCACAACATCCTTAATAGCATCTAACATTATACTCCCTCTTTATTTTAATAATATAAAATAATCTTAATATTTAGCTTCTTTCTTTAACAATTCAAATAATTCCAGTTTTCCTTCTTTCAACACATCATCATATGATTTGCCGGATTTTACTTCTTCAACCAACTTCATTTTAAGATTCTTTCCATCTTCCGGAGAAATCAACTCCAAAGTGCCGCTGAACCAGCATAATCTCAAATCTGCATTAAACTTCTGATATAAGCATATGTCCTTTGCAGACTCAAAGGTTCCGTGCATCGCCTCCAGAGAATCCATATCCAACAGACTGAAGAACAGATCTTCCAATTCATCAACAGTACAATTGAATTCCTCAGAAAGTGGAACGATAATATCTCTTTGCCAGGCATAACTTTTAATTATTCTCTTCTGCATTAACCTCAATTTAGCATCATCATCCATTCAAATCACATCATACTGTTAAATTCAATAAAAAATATAAAACAACTGCCAAAAGCAAACCTATTGCAGTTTCTTTTCTACCATATCCCGGCCTTTCTCCCATTACGAAACCTCCAAGGAGAAATCCGATAGCTGACAAAACAACATTGCCTGCATTGAATGCAAGACACCAACCGACAATTGCACCAACAAGCGCCAGTACATTCAGCTTGCTGTCAGCAACAAATGGTTCGCCATGTTGTTTATAACTGTAAAGCAAACCCAAAATGGACCCAACAGCAAATGCAAGTATATAAATCATATAATCTAACATAATATCTCCTACATCGGTTTATAAAGTAATATAAATGAGCAAATTATTGCCAAGAATGTTATAACAAAACACAGTTTTTCAATGCTTTCAATCTTATGTGCAAAGCCGCCTTTAGCCAGCAATACGAATATCGCCAGAATCAATCCAATAATCACTATCGGAGCAAGAACGGTTGAGTGCAGGAATGTTGCCAATAAACCAACAACTATTATTCCAATAGCCACCAACGCAGTCATATATACAATTACATCTTCACTATTCATGCAACCACTCCTGTAAATATCATTATTGCGGTTCCAAAGAAGCAGATTGCCCCTATGGTAATTTGAGTCATGACTGAATGATTTGGAGAGAATATCGGTGTTGTTGCATTAATAAATCCTGTAATGAATGTGATTACAATCATTCCAATCAGATAGCCGACAGCATTCAAAGGACCGAAGAATATTGTTAAAAATACCCAAAGCATCACATACCATGCAATTGCCTCTGAAAAATTCATGAATCCCCTTAAAAATCCAAAGTGTTCTGTTTCAAATCCAGATATCAACACTTTATCCTTTGTTATTGCAAATGGAGAATATGGGGATTTTGTAATAATGAGCATGAAAAACATCAATGCCGCAAGAGGAACTGTAAATATCAGAGGACCATGTACAGACTGATAGACAATTATTTCTCCAATATTCATGGTGCCTGTCACAAGATAGACAAACACGATTGCTGCAAACAATGGAAGTTCAGTTGCCGCTGACAGTACTGCCCTTACACAGCTCAGTTTACCGTATGGTGAACCGGAACTGGATCCTGAGTTATGCTCAACAATTTTGTAAACTGCATAAACACCAAACAATATTAATAAAGAGCCATGGGCAACAGGACCTACAATAACACCTACAATCCAAATCAAAGCCAATATAAATACAATACCTATATAGAATACTTTTGAAACAGTTTTTGGAATTGCAGTTTCCTTAAAGAAAAATTTCAAAGAGTGTATCAAATGCTGGACTATAGGTGGTCCCGGACGTTTCTGAACACGAGCCATGATTTTCCTGTGCAATCCCAGAAGAAGGCTTCCCGCAAGGAATGCAATAATAACCTGAATTATAATTTCCGCCATCAAATTCATAATACCACTCTAATACCCAGTAAATGGTTCTTTCACCCTCTCTTCTTCATCTTCAGGTTCCGGTTTAGCCATAGTCAATAAACCTAAAGATAAAATCCATAATGGAATACCAAATATAGCTACAGCATAAACAATCCATGCTTCGAAGTCTATAACCAAGCAGGCTAGAATAGCTATTGTTGATAATGCCAATAATATAATACATGTATTTTTTTGACCAACCATACTACCACCTACCACAATACCAATAATAAAATTTCAACAGCTCTTACAATAATAAACAATGAACTTAAGTGAATGATAACAATAAACGGAGAACCCGCAGTCCTGAACATTTCTGCCTTACTTGCGAAAAATGGAGCTACACCGCTTTCACCCAATATACCAATGAGCATCAGCACTGCACCGAATACTACCATCGGATTTGCAGGCATCTGGGACAATACTGCCAAACTCAATGTTCCTGTGGATGCGAGAATAATTGCAGCACCTCCAAACAGAGGCAGGCTACACATCATAGCTATCAGTCCGTAGTTGAATGCTGAATTTAACACAGTGGTCTGTTTTACTGCAGATACAATACCTATATTTAAAATACCCACCAATGCCATGAACAGTGTAAAGTTGAACAGATCTCCAGTAATCATTGCACCAGCGGATGCCAAACCACAAATAATTGATAAAAATCTTCTTTGCTTAAATTCTTTTGGACCTACCTTAACTTCAGTATTATTTAAATAATGCATTGTAGCTTCTACTTGAGTTTCAGGCTTACTTAATGCAATCAGCAATGTAAATCCTAGCAGAACTGCGAAAAGGAACAAGTTGAATGGGGTAATGTACAATACAATGTCTCCAAGTGGAATTGTTCCAAGTATATTTCCTCCAAGTGTAACAAAATCCATTACAATCACCTACTCCCTATCAATATCCTCTCTCATAAGCAGACCTATCAGGCCCACTTTGGAAGCTACTTTTAATAAAAGTCCACATGCTGCAAGGAATAAACTTAACAGCCAATATTGAGGCATTACAAAGAATAATAAAAATCCTATTATCCATAAACACCATGCTATTCCGGAAACTCCGGCAATGCCGTCCAACATAAGTATTGGAAGTCCCCTTGCTTTTTTAGACAACGCATATAAAACAATTCCCCCACCAGCTACTGCTCCTCCAGTAAAACCAGTCAGGAATATTCCGTAACCTATCAGGACCAATGCGATGAAATTAGGCGCAGTAGTCAAAATTTCCATATTCGCTGAAAACGGCTGCGGGAATAATGAAGAAGACTTTGAAAGATTTCTTCTTGGGTCCTGTTCTATTATGCGCATTTCACGAGTAATCAAAATTTCAGAAATCGCTAAGGTTTCTGCCAATTCTACAACCAGACCCGGCAAGATTAAAGCTTCCGCCAAGTCAGTTCCAACAGCAGACACGACAAATATCATAGCAAGACCGACCAAATCGGTCAAGATGAGAATGTGAATCTCTTCCCTTTTCATTGCTATTGCCATTGTACCAATGAATCCTACGATTAAACCTGCATAAATTGCAGGCAGGTACATTGTAATGAACGCTTCAGGGACATATGGAGGTATCATAACCATCAGTTATCCCTCCTTAATTGTTTTGATCTGGCTTTTACGTCACTGACTTTTACCTCATTTGCAACCTGTACTGATTCATTGATTGCTTTTTTGACATCTGACTTTATTTCCTTTTCATCGTTTTTGCGATTCATCGTATAATTAATGGATAACCATGAAGCGATGATGAATGACATCATCAGGATGCTGGATTCGAGAATTGTATCGAATCCTCTTGTATAATACAATATCTCATCTATCAATCCGCCCGGAGATGAATAAATTGATGTTCCGAAGTAAGGGGATATTGATGATATCCATTGCGCCAGAGGTGACATATATCCTGTAATCATTCCCAATTCCGCTGCATTTTCTGGATATTGGGGATTGATTGTTCCGGGTGTTTTCATAACTTCGCCTCCCCTGTCATAAGGGGCGATTGACAGACCGTCATCCACCTGTTCCTGTGGAGCAGGTCTTGTATATAACTGGTCAGGATTCAAGGCCATCGGTACGATAAGTCCTATGACCAGAATTATTCCAAGAGAAAATGCGAAAAGACGAGGAATATTTTTCGGCTCTGCAAGTTTATTCCATAAATCTCCAATTCTCATACGTCTGCCCCCATCTCTTCTAATCTAATGATTGCTCTAAACAGGATTAATGTAATAATGACTGTTGTTGCAAGCAAAGTCAACAGCGCCAAAACATGGTTGTAGCACAGCAATACCAGGCAAACTCCAACGGATGCCACTTCTGTATTGAATGTCCTGACGACAGGGTCATTTACTCCCGGACCCCATGCTGTGGCAATACTTCCTACAATTGCCAGGAAAATACCAAAGTAAAAGAACAATTGAACTTCAACCATTTAACTCACCACTTTTCACTTTGTTTTTTCTGATTTCATTTATTTTTACAATAGCTAAAATGAATACAACAGTGGATAGAGGACCTGCCAAGGCAGCAAACAATGCAACATCCAGATATTTGAATGCTACAATAGCCAGAACAAATCCTGCATCAAGGATTGAAAACATTATAACTTTATCCAATGGCCTTTTAAGGAATATTATTCCGAATGCTCCTATAACCATTAAAGCTATTGAAATTATTGATATGATTTCCATCTTAATGCCTCACTCCAGTAGTATCTCATCATCTAGCCTTTTCAATGTATATGCAATTGCATTAGCACTAATTGTAGAACAAATAAAGAATGCGGCTGCAACTACAAGAGCGAATGGAGTGTTAATTACAAGCGCAATAATTGCAGAAACTCCAAAACCGATAACATTCAGGTAAAGCAATCTTTCAGCCCTGTTTTGTGTTATCAAAGCTCTCAATGCTACAAATATGACTATAATTCCTATAATTTCAACATACATATAATCACTCCTCCGCATGCCTATTGAATTTTTGAGCTATCTTTCCCAAAAGTACAGATGCCCTGACTTGATCGATTCCTTGAACGGTCAATATGGCAATGACCATTCCCACAATAAACATTTCAGGAGTAAAACCAACAAAAGAACAAATAAATATAATGACAGTTGCAGTTAAACTACCGACAGTTCCGGCATATCCAGGATCAGCGCATAATCTGTTTCCAATCAATACCAGAAATGCAGCTATAATTCCTCCCGGAATTCCTAAAAGCAAATATCCTATAGCTGCTATCAAAGTGCCTGCAGATGCATCCGGAGAACACAGGATGTTTCCCTGGAAAAATCCTCCCGCAATGTCTCCACCTCTTCTTTTGACATCCTCACCAACAATCCTGGCCCCTCTTACACCAGGACGTTCAGGAAGTCCGAAATAAGTGTCGACAATAACAAAATTCAGCCAGCACAGAATAGCGGCAATTATTATTCCAATTACCTCGTTCATTGTATATCCTCCCCACCATCTTCATCCAAAGGCTTTGGAAATACAAAATCAAATAAATATTTCACAAATAATGCAGATAAAATGCCTATAATAGCAGCCAATACAATTCCATTATAAATAAAAGTATAGTTTAAAATTAAAAATATTGAAAAAATACCAATAGCTATTATTGGAGTCGGATATAATGCACTTACATCAAAAGAATACCTATATGGTTTGCTTGGCAACAACGGAAGTCTTAAAATTAACGCCATTGCAATTGAAACTACTATAGCAACAATATAAGCTAATAAGACATCAAACGGGGCGAGCGCAATATTGCTAAGCCCATAAATATTGCTGTATGAAGCAAAGAATATGGTATTATACACCAAATCAAACATATTATTAGACTCCTCTTAAATAATAAATATACATATGAAAATATATAAATATTGTTACTTAAAAATAATAGATAACCGCTCAAATATTATTTAAATTGACAAATAATTGTTTAAATGCCAATAATAATTTTATAATAATATTTAAACTACGAATTAATAATTTACAAGAATTCAACGGGTTAACGGCACATGATAAAAGGCCGTTTTAAAAAAAATGCCAATAACTGCAAAACAACAATATGAAAAAAACATTGAGATAAAATTTAATATCATCAAATCAATGTTTTAATATGATTGGAAAAACGGAGGATTTGGCATGGACAGGAATGTCAAAAACTTTAACACAAGATTAAGGACTATAAAAATTAGAGAACTGGTTTTAGCGAGTTTTATTGCATTAATGTTGGTATTAGGACTTTCATTCATATTTCCAATTCTTGATACCAACGATGATGCATTCATGATATGCGTGCTGACATTTTTGGTGATATTCTTTGCATGGTGCCTGAAAGGAAGCTCAGGACTGAACGAAGATATCCAAAGCGTATTCTTAAAGGAAAACAGAAAGGAAATATTGTATGTATTCATAATCAACCTGACATTTGCATACCTCTTCCTGTTTTCAGTAGTTGTCCTGGACTTCATTATCGCAATGGGTGATCCGACATGGATAAGTGCACTGGATATCGATTCCGTCAGCCTGACTCCGGATGCATTTCTTCTAAGCGCAATAACATCCATCATTTATGCACCTGTACTTGAGGAGCTTATATTTAGAGGGGTTCTGTTCAACAGACTGAAAATCAGAACCGGTATCATCCCCGCAATGATTGTTTCTTCATTCCTGTTTGCCATAGGCCATGACTTTGGAGGAATTGTCAGCGCATTCCTGTTTGGAGTGTGCATGTGCATACTGTACCTGAAAACAGACAACATCCTAATTCCGATGAGTGTTCATGTTATAAACAACATTGTCGCAACGCTGATTGACCTTACGCCTTTCGATTCAATAATAACATCATTTCCGTGGATAATCCTTTTGGGAATTGCCATAGCAATAGCTACAGTATTATTGATTAAATACATAATAACAGAGACAAGGTCCCTGAACAGAAAGTATAGCTAAAAAAAAAGAATTGATTAGTGGAATCCGCATCCGCTGCAGGTTTCACATTTTTCCTCTTCCAGAGGGTCGTATTCCTTATCCTCCTGCAAGGTTGCAGAGATGAAATACTGGTCGAACTCTTCCTTGTTTTTCAAGACAGGGGAAAGACCTTTAAAATCACATTTAATATCTCCTGTTCCCCCAATATCAACAAGAATTGGTTCTCCTAATTTAAACCTTTTAAAATATGATTCAACTTCATCTTTTAAAGATCCAGGTACTCTAAAATTAAAAGATAAAATATTATTTTCCTTCATTTTTAAACCAACGTATTTCTGGTCGATTTCATAATTTAAACCAAGCTGTTTTTTAAAAACTACGTTAGTACCGATATCATTAGATGACATTTTATAATCGCCTCACATTAATATAATTAGAATTATTTTTCTAACTATATAAAACTTCTTATCAATTATGCTAAAAATCCACATTTAAAAAAATTTTGTTCAACAAATTTATAACGAATTATCATGATTTTTAATAACCTTTATATAATTTTAAATTCATAGATTATATATGTTATAATATTAATTATAATATAAAAAAATCAATTGGAAAAATAGGTGTTTATTAATGAATGAATACAACAAAGATATTGGAAAAAGAATTAGAGAAATGAGAGAACTTTCAGACATCACTGTGGAAGAAATTGCAAAAGACTTAAACATTAAAGAAGAAACTTACATCCAATATGAAAACGCGGAAGTAGACATCCCTGCCAGTTTTTTATATGAACTTGCAAATATTTTCAAAGTTGATTTAGGATTATTATTAACAGGTGAAGAAAGCAGAATGAGCATTTTCGATGTAACCCGATCAAACAAGGGAGTTTCAGTTAACAGAAGGAAGGAATATACTCATGAAAACCTATGTTCTAATTTCATCAATAAAAAAGCCGAAACATTCCTTGTTGAAGTGGATCCGGAAGAAGATTCAGTGCCTTCACTAAACTCACACCCAGGACAGGAATTCAACTATGTCCTGGAAGGTTCCTTAAAAATTTATATACACAACAATGAAATCGTGTTAAACGAAGGAGACTCAATCTTCTTTGATTCAACACATAGACACGCAATGATAGCGCTTAACGATAAACCGGCTAAATTTTTAGCAGTAATTATATAATATTTATGGAGTTAATCAAATGACATCAGTAATAGCGGATTTTGTAGAAAGAGTTGACTTCAACTCTTATGAAGATTTTTATAAAAACTTTAAGCTCAAATATGAAGAGGATTACAACTTCGGATTTGATGTAGTGGACAAATATGCCGAAATTGACCCTGAAAAGACAGCTTTAATTTGGGTTAACGATTATGGAGAGGAACATGTATTCACATTCAAGGACATGAAGGAATATTCCAACAGGGCGGCAAATCTATTCAAAAGCTTAGGAATCAAAAAGGGCGACTGCGTAATGCTAACCCTCAAAAACAGATATGAATTCTGGTTCTGCATGATTGCACTGCACAAAATCGGAGCAATACCAATCCCTGGAACACACATGCTAAAGCTTCATGACCTTACCTTTAGACTAAAAGATGCTAATGTGAAAATGGTAGTGTCAGTTGACAGTGATTCACTATTTCCTGATTATGAAGAAGCTATTGAATCATTAGGAATTGACATACCAAAATTGGCTATTGAAACCGACAGGGAAGGTTGGATAAACTTTAACAAAGCCATAAAAAATGAAAGCACCACATTCGAAAGGCCGACAGGCGATGAAAAGACATACGCAGAAGAGATTTCACTGATTTATTTCACATCAGGAACAAGTGGCCTTCCAAAAATGGTTTCACACAAGCACACTTACTCCCTTGGCCATATCCCTACCGCAAAATACTGGCACAATGTTGTAGAGGACGGAATTCACCATACCTCCGCGGACACAGGTTGGGGAAAAGCAGTATGGGGAAACCTTTACGGTCAATGGATTGCCGGAACAGGAGTATTTATCTATGATTACGAAAGATTTAACGGACTCAAACTGCTTGAAAAAATCATTGAATACAAGGTAGACACCTTCTGTGCCCCTCCAACAATTTACAGATTTATCATTAAGGAAAACATCGAAGGATATGACCTGTCAAACCTCAAGTATGTTACAACTGCAGGTGAGCCATTGCCTCCAGAAGTATCCAACAAGTTTTATGAACTGTCAGGATTGAGAATCAAGGAAGGATTCGGACAGACAGAAACCACATTATCAATCGGAACATTCATCTGGCTAGATGCAAAAATCGCATCCATCGGTAAACCTTCTCCATTGTTTGACTTGAGATTATTGGATGAAAACCACAACAGAGTTGAAATTGGTGATGAAGGAGAACTCTGTTTCAAGTTAGAAGATGGACCTAACCCGGGATTATTCAAAGACTATGTGAATGATGAAGAAAAATACAAAAAACAGATCCATGACGGATATTACCATTGCGGAGATACTGCATGGGTGGATGAAGACGGATATGTCCACTTTGTCGGAAGAAACGACGACATAATCAAATCTTCAGGATACCGTATTGGACCGTACGAAGTAGAAAGCGCAGTATTATCACATGAAGCTGTTTCAAACTGCGCAATTACAGCTTATCCTGATGAAGTGAGAGGCCAAATCGTAAAGGCAACTATCATATTGCAGCCTGGCTTCGAAGCATCAGATGAACTTACAAAAGACATTCAAAATCATGTTAAAAGAGTTACAGCTCCTTATAAATACCCAAGAATGGTTGAATACGTAGATGAAATTCCGGAAACCATCAGTGGTAAAACAAGGAGAGTTGAAATAAGAGAAAATGATCAAAAAAAAGTTAATTAGATGATATAATGACAGAAGAGATATCTTATCCAGTTATTAATAAGGAGATTTGCAAAGGCTGTATGAGATGTATAGTCGGATGTCCTCAAAATGCAATATTACTTTCAAACGACATGAACAACGCAGGATATCAATTTGCATATTATAGTGGAAACGGATGTACAGGATGCAAGGACTGTTACTTTACATGTCCAGAGCCATTGGCTTTAGAAGTGCATCAATACAAAAAGATTGTTGACGATTCCGTTGCAAAAATGATTAAAGCAAAAGCAGGGGGAAACTAAATGACCAATAATATGATAAAAGGAAATACAGCAGTTGTCATTGGCGCAATGTATGCCGGCTGCGACTGTTTCTTCGGATACCCAATTACTCCTGCAAGTGAAATCCTTCACGAAGCATCAAAATACTTCCCTATGGTTGGAAGAAACTTCATTCAGGCGGAAAGTGAGGAGGCATCAATCAATATGGTCTACGGCGCATCAGGTGCAGGACATAGGGTTATGACATCATCATCAGGACCGGGAATAAGCCTAATGCAGGAAGGATTTACATTCCTTGCAGGTGCAGAATTGCCTGCAGTCATCGTGGACATCATGAGAGCAGGACCTGGACTTGGAAACATCGGTCCGGAACAGGGAGATTACAATCAGGTAGTTAAAGGAGGAGGTCACGGTAACTATAAAAACATAGTTCTTGCTCCAAACAGCGTTCAGGAAATGTGCGACTTGACCATGAAAGCATTCGAGCTTGCAGACAAATGGAGAAATCCAGTAGTCGTTTTGGCGGATGGGACCCTTGGCCAAATGGCCGAACCGTTAATATTTCCAGAAGAAGCTGTCGAACCTAAAAACGACAAGCCTTGGGCAGTGAAAGGAAACAAGGAAACCATGGAAAACCTCATAACTTCCATTTTCAACGATTTCAATGATCTTGAGGACTTCAACTTCAAACTCCAGGAAAAGTATGCTGAAATTGAAGCAGAAGAAGTTCTCTACGAAGAGTATCAGGTTGAAGATGCCGAAATTGTTTTGGTGTCATACGGTATCAGCAGCAGAATTGCAAGGTCTGCAGTGGACAAAAGCCGTGAAAACGGATTGAAAGTCGGACTTTTAAGACCTATCACATTATCACCTTTCCCTGTCGATAAGGTAAAAGAGCTTTCCGATAAAGGCGTCAGCTTCATCTCAGTGGAAATGAGTAACGGCCAACTGCTTGAAGACGTTCAATTTGCAGCCCTAAGAAAAGAGGACACCCATCTTGTAAACAGAATGGGTGGTAACCTGATTGAACTTAAACATGTGCTTGCTAAGATTTATGAAATAGCTGGCTTTGAAGATGAAAACTTGAACACTTCTAAAAGAAGTGAGGAAAAGGCAAGTCCTAATATAATTGACTAGAGGATGTGGAAAAATGAGTGATAATGAAAATAAAGATTATGAAGTGCAGATACGTAGAAATCCACAATCTCTTTTGGAAGAATATACCAGAAAAGGAACAAACATCCAATCAACTCACTACTGTGCCGGTTGCGGACACGGAATCCTTCACAAATTGATTGCGGAATGTATGGATGAGCTTGGAATACAGGAAAGATGCGTTATGATTTCCCCAGTGGGATGTTCAGTATATGCATACTTCTACTTCAACTGCGGAAACTTCCAGACTGCACACGGAAGGGCACCTGCAGTAGCTACAGGTATTTCAAGAGCAGAAGACAATGCGATTGTCATGAGTTATCAGGGAGACGGAGATTTGGCTTCCATAGGATTAAATGAAACATTGCAGGCTGCAAACCGTGGAGAAAAAATTGCAGTATTTTTCGTGAACAACACAGTTTACGGAATGACAGGCGGACAAATGGCTCCGACAACTTTAATCGGTGAAAAGACAGTTACATGTCAGACCGGAAGGGATCCTGACTATGCAGGACACCCTACACATATGTGCGAACTCATCAACACATTGAAGGCACCAGTGTTCATTGAAAGAGTATCCCTTGCAAATCCATTGAAAATCAGACTTGCAAAATATGCAATCAAACAGGCATTGACCGTTCAGAGGGATGGAAAAGGATATTCCTTTGTCGAAGTGCTTTCACCTTGTCCTACCAACCTTAAACAGGATGTGGCAAGCGCTCAAAAATTCATTGAAGAACAGATGGAAAAAGAATTCCCTGTTAAAAACTTCAGAAATGAAATGTATACAAAAGAGCCTGTTCAAAGACCTGCCAGTGACTTTTCAACAGAATCATTAGATAAGATTTTCCAGGTCAACAGAAATGAAGGTTCAAGCTATGTCGATGAGGACATTGAACCTGTAAACATCAAGATATCCGGATTTGGAGGTCAGGGAGTTTTAAGTGCAGGTTTGACAATAGCTCAGGCAGCATGTGCCGAAGGAAGACACGTTTCATGGTATCCTAGTTACGGACCGGAACAGAGAGGAGGAAAATCCAACTGTTCTGTTGTGATTTCAAATGAAACAATCGGAACCCCAGTGGTTGATGACATTGACATTCTCATTGCATTGAACAAGCCTTCCCTTGAGCAGTTCTCACAGGACGTAAAAGATGGCGGAGTGATTCTCTACGATGCAAAAATCGGAGATTTTAAAACAGACAAAGACATTAAGGTTATTGCAATGCCTTGTGTAGATATTGCAGAGGAACATGGAAATGCAAAAACTGCAAACACTGCACTTTTAGGAGCTTTGACTGAATTGGGTGACGTTATAAAACAGGAATCCTATGAAAATGCAATCCGCAAAATGTTTGCATCAAAACCGAAGGTTATTGACATAAACCTTGAAGTTCTAAAAGCTGGAGCTGAATGGATTAAAAACAATTCTTAGTGTGATTTGATGACTTATAAAGAAAATGCTGAAAATTATATAGAGAAATATGGTTTAGGTATAGGGGACAAGATCAAAGTCAACAAGGAAGACATCTCCTATACTGGTATTTTGCTTGATAGGCCGGAAGATGCTGATGACGGGTATCTTGTAATTAAATTATCAAGCGGATATAACATTGGAGTAGCTATTGAAAATACTACCGCAGAACTTATCGAAAAAGGGGAAAAGCCTAAAATCGGATTTGGAGAGACTGAAATTCCCCATGATGAATCCAAACAGAACATTTCAATCGTTTCAACAGGCGGTACTGTATCCTCCGTTATAGACTACAGGACAGGAGCTGTACATCCTGCATTTACAGCATCAGATTTGGTAAAGGCCAATCCAGAATTGTTGGACTATGCAAACTATAATGTCAAAGCATTATATAATATTTTAAGTGAGGACATGAAGCCTGAATATTGGGTAAAGGCTGCAGAAGAAATAGCCAACGACATAAGCAGCGGAGCTGACGGTGTTGTAATAGCCCACGGTACAGATACAATGCACTATACATCAGCAGCATTAAGCTTCATGCTCAAGACACCTGTTCCAATTATCATTACCGGAGCCCAGAGAAGTTCAGACAGACCTTCAAGCGATGCCAACATCAACCTGATTGATTCAGTAATCGGTGCAAAATCAGACATTGCCGAAGTCTGTGTCTGCATGCATGGAAGCCTTAATGACAAATACACCTACCTTCACAAGGGTACCAAGGTCAGGAAAATGCACACTTCAAGAAGGGACACTTTCAGAAGCATAAACGCTCAGCCAATAGCTAAAATCGAAAACAGAAAGGTCAAAATCAACCCTGATTACAGCTATACCAGACGTGGCGAAAACGAACTGGAATTGAATACAGCCATTGAAGAGAAAGTTGGCTTCATCAAAAGTTTCCCAGGAATATCTTCCGATTTCATTGAATATCACATTGACAAAGGATATAAAGGTCTCGTAATTGAAGGAACCGGACTGGGACATGTTCCAAATGACCTTATCGACTCATTTAAAAGAGCCCAGGATGAAAATATCCCAGTAATAATGACTTCACAATGCATTTATGGAAGAGTAAATATGAACGTTTACTCCACAGGGCGTAACATATTGGATGCAGGAGTTATTTCAGGAATTGACATGACTCCTGAGACCACTTATGTCAAGTTATGTTGGGCATTAGGTCAAAGTGACGATTATGCGAAAGTAAAAGAGATTATGCAAACAAATGTTGCAGGCGAATTTGGAGAAAAATCCACAATCAGGGACTTCTTAAACTAGGTGGTATGATGGATTACGAAAAATTAGGATTGAAAATGGGACTTGAAATTCACCAACAGCTAAATAGCGAACATAAGTTATTCTGTCCATGTAAAACAGAGCTTGTTGATGATGAATTTGATGAACTGGTTCAAAGAAAATTAAGGCCAACACAATCTGAGCTTGGAGAAATCGACAGGGCTGCCCTACAGGAATCTTTAAGAGGATTGAATTTCAAATATGAAAACTTTGCCAAACATACCTGTTTAGTTGAAAACGATGATGAACCACCCCACAGCCTTAATGATGAGGCTTTGGACATTTGTATTACAATCGCATGTCTTATGAACATGAACATCGTAGATGAATTCCATACCATGCGTAAACAGGTTATTGACGGAAGTAACACAGGAGGTTTCCAGAGAACAGGTATGGTTGCAACCGACGGATACCTTGACACCCCATACGGAAGAGTTGTTATCGAAAGCCTTGGTCTTGAGGAGGACGCTGCAAGAAGAGTTGAAACCAAAGACGGATTTACCGAGTTCAGACTGGACAGACTTGGAATTCCATTGGCTGAAATTACAACAGACCCTTCAATGCATCATCCAGATCAGGTAAGGGAAGTTGCATATATGCTCGGTCAGATATTGAGAAGTACCAATGTCAAAAGAGGTCTTGGAACAATCAGACAGGATTTGAACATTTCCATTGCCGAAGGTGCACGTGTGGAAATCAAGGGTGTTCAGGACCTTGATTTGATGGCTGAAATTGTAAATCGTGAAGTCACCAGGCAATTGGCTTTAATTGACATCAAAAAGGAACTCACCGCCAGAAATGCTGAAGTTTTAGAAGAAATCCATGATTTGGATGAAGTGCTTGAAGACACCGAATCAAAAATATTGAAATCCGCTGAAACAATCAAGGCAGTTGTCCTCAAAGGTTATGACGGTTTGATTGGTCGTGAAGTACAGCCTGGAAGAAGATTCGGTACTGAAATTGCAAGCTATGCCAAAAAACGTGGCGTTGCAGGAATTTTCCACTCAGACGAATTGCCTGCTTACGGAATCAGCCAGGAAGAGGTTGATAAGGTAGCTGACTTCCTGAACATCGGTGATGAAGACGCATTCATCATTGTAGCCCACGACGAAGACATTGCAGTATCCGCTCTTGAAGAAGTTAAAAGAAGAGCACAATTAGGTCTTGAAGGCGTTGTTGAAGAAACAAGAAAAGCTCTTGATGACGGCAACACAGAATACATGAGACCCCTTCCGACTGCAAATAGGATGTATCTTGAAACAGACATTCCATTGTTTAAAATCACACCTGACAGAATTGAACCTATTGCAAACAACCTGCCTGAATTGCCTGACGTAAAACAGGCCAGAATCATTGAAGAGTACAAGTTAAGCGAAGACCTGGCAACACAGCTTGTAAAAAGGCAGGAAGCAGACATGTTTGAAGCCATCCTGGCTGACGTTGATGTTGATGCAACACCTGTTGCTTCACTTCTGGCATATGATTTAAGGGAAATCAAAAGAGAAGGCCATGACATTGACGTGCTTACCGCCGATCACTTCAAGGGAATCTTCACTTTACTTGCCGATGGCAAAATAGCCAAGGACAGTGTAAGAAAGCTTGCAGTCGAAACCATCAAGACACCTGATGCAGACATTGCCGAAATCGCCGAGAAAAACAATCTTGTCATGATGAGCGATGAGGATGTTCAAAAAATCATTGCAGAAATTGTAGCCAACAACGAAGGAATGGTTAAGGAACGTCAGATGGGCGCTATGGGTCCATTAATGGGAATGTGCATGAAACAGCTTAAGGGAAAAGCTGACGGCGGACTTGTAAATAAGATAGTTCGTGAAGAAATTCAAAAATTAATTTAAGGAAACTCAAACGAGTTTCCAAAAAACTCTTTTTAATGACTTAAAAAATAGAAAAAAGCGCAGTTAAATCATATTAACCGCAGTATGTTTAAATTATCTTTTTCTATAGATTCCAACGGAACTCAAAAGCATCACTACAACCGCCAGCAAGAAAACAGGATTACCTGCAGCCGGCATGGATTTATCCTTTGCATGAACCGTTTTGACATTATCATCTGCATAATCTGAAGTATGGTTTTTGCCAAGAATCAAAACTTTAGTGGAAGCATTTCCGTAATCTGATGCTGTTACATTAGCCAAACCGCTTTTATCACCTCTCAAATAAGCAGAAGCCTTTCCGTTGGTCCAATTGAGAGTGATTGATTTTTTGCCGTTGAAACTTCCAATATCGCTTGACAATGTAACCCTCGGCCCTGAGAAAAACATGCGTGCATTAGAGGAATGGTCTCCTCCGGATGAATCCGTATATACATCAACAGTGACTTTCGAATATTCTCCCTTTTTGATGACTTTCGGGTTTGCCTTAACGCGCATCACAAGCCATGGATCATATCTAATGATCCCTTTGTTGTTTTTGAATTTGGCGCTGGACGGTCTTGAATTGCTTCCCCACCAATTATATCTCGCATCAACTATGCCTGCAGTTGAATTGTCCAAATTGCCAAACATAGTATCCAGAAACGCTCCAAGTGAAATGCTCATATTCCTCAGTTCCTCTTCAGTGCAGTTTTCAAACATTTCCTGTGACTTCAAAAGCAGGTAAGCCAATTCTTCAGAGGACATGTCCGGGTCGTAATCATATGATTCAAGGATGAACCTTCTGGTGCTGTCCTTTACGACATTGTATTTCATATTGACTGCACGATTATAATGTATTTTAGCAGGTCTTACAACTGCAAAACCTGTTTCAACACCGCTTCCCTCTAAATTATTGCCTATTACAGTCAAATTGCCGTTGATTTTAAAGCTGGTATTGTTCATCTTGGATCCGAGGTCCTTTATGAATTCCATAATCTCGTCAATTGTTGCATTTGCCGGGACAGTTATATTGAAGCCGTCCAAATCAAAGCTCAATGTAACTCCAGTTATCATTGTTGCCTTCTTACATTTAAGGCCATATATGATATTTTTATTAATGGCTGCATTTCCAAGAGACATTACATTTATTGCCTTGATGTCTGATGACTTCAAATCGGTAATGCTGTTATTTGAAACATCAATGAAAGAATTGAAGTTTGTGTAGTCTATTCCTGTTGCTGATATTCCTGTAAGCAGTTTTGCTGCCCTAATTTTTCTTATATCATTATCAAAAACATACAGGTCTGCAGGTCCGACTCCGGTGGCAGTGATTCCTATTGCCTTGGAGTTTTTGCCCGATGATGCAACATCATTAATGATAATGTCATGAATAAATGTATCTGAAGTGTCATTTTGACCTATTGTAGTTATGGAAACACTTAACCCTGTTGCAGAAGCGTTTTCATGACTGCCTGTTGAAATATGGCTGACTTTAAGGTCGGATACGTCAACTGTAGGCAGTGTTGTGTTCAGTGAAAAAACTCCAATGTTGATTCCATATGCTTCAACAGCTGCAGAAACATTACTTACAACATTACCTCCCACTTCAAAGATATTCAATGTATCTAAAACACTGTTTCCTCCTATGTCAAAACCGTAGGCGGAGTCCTTTAGTGACCGTATATTCGAAACGTAGTTATCATTCACCCTAACGTCCAGGTCATCCGATATGACACCAATGCCGTTCACCTTAATTCCAATGGCAGTTCCGTTTACTCTGGAGTTGACAACATTAGTAACCCTGTTTCGATAAACAACAGGATTATATGTATTGACTGATATTCCCTCACCGCTCAGGTTGGTAATATTGTTTTCAATGATTGACGTATTGTTGATTACCCTTATTTCTATTTTGCCTGATTTATTTGAAACGAAATTATCGGTTCCGATACCTATATTTCCGCCTGTTATCGTGTTGCCTGTTATTCTGCAGCCGCTTGCATTTATATGAATTCCTGTTCCGTCAATATCTGAAACAATGATTTTGAATCCTGAAATTAAAGTGTTGTTTGCAGTTGGAAGAATCCTGAAAGCGTTTTTATCTGCTTTTAAAACTGAATCATGACCTATGATTGAAAGTTCCTTTGAAACAACGTCAATTGCAGACTGGATTGAATCTCCCTCATTAACCGTGATTTCTCCGGATAAAATGTCATCATTGCCTGCAGCTTCAATAACTTTATCTTCAGCAACACCAAGAAGGTTATTTTCGCTTAGACCTGCATCAACCGCAAATGATTCATCTTCTCCTATTGCGGTTGAATTGTCAGCTGCTGAAACCATACCCAATCCGATAAAGAAAAAAATTAGTAAAAAAGCTATAAATGATTTGTTTTTCATATCTTACCTCCAAACTAATGGAATTAAATAAAAAAAGAAAAAAAGAGATTTATTAATCCTGATAATAGAAATAAATCGTTTCTGCGCCGTCACCATCGGATTTTCCATCCTCAAGGACTTTGCCTTCCTTAATCAATGAGACATTTGTTGGCCCTTTTTCATATTGGTTTACTGTCACACTGGCATAGTCTATATTAGTAGTGTTCAAATCTATTGTCTTGGATCCCACGCCTTCGTCGGAAGTGTACTTATTATTTACAGTCAAGTCCAATCTCCATTTTCCGCTGGAATTTATTTGCAATGTGTAATTGCTGTCATCAGTAGCTTTAGATGTGCTGCTGACTGCAGTCACCATCATCAATGCACAAATTATTAAAAGTATTGCACCTAATATACCAAATCTTTTGTAATTCATAATACCACCGTCAAAAAAATTTTTCATAGCAGTACTACTAAATTATACCTTCTAGTATATAAACTATACAGTTTGATAATAAACTTTATATTAAGATTATTTATGTAGAATTTTTTAAAAATTATTATTGATATTATTTATTATTTTGAATATATTCCGAATAATTAAAATTAATAACAAAGTTATAATCTTATACATCCATAATAGAAGAAATTTTCATCAGAAAAATTTGACATCATTCAAAAATATGAAAAAATTGGAAAAACATCCCCAGCAGCAATTTACAATTTAGCAGCCAGGAACATATGGAATTGCCGTCATAGTCGACAATTTAAGTGAATATGCCATTTCCAGCCGGATTTCTACAAGGCATTTTTTAAACTTGACCTTTCAGTTCGCCATCATCCAAAGTCCTTATATGAAAAATTACCTTTCGGGTTAACGGATAAGCTATAATTTCATATAGGAGCTTGAATACGATTTGACAGCAAATCATGACCAATATTACATCATTCGGCAAGACACCAATGAATGAAAGTGAAATGAAAACGATAGAATCAACAGATTCACCTATTACAGTACTGACTACGCATCTAACGAATAGCTTGTCATTGTATCCTTCTTTCATTTTTACCAATACTTTTGAATTTAAAATATTGCCCAACATATAGGAGACAAGCCCTGCTATAAAGAGTCTGGGAGTTGTCGACAGAAGTGATGCAAATGCTGAGGCATTAGGACTGCTTGAAGGAAATATCATAGCAATCTGATAAAGAACTATTGCCAAAACATTAATGACGAAACCCAAATAGATAACATCCCTGGTCATCTCATATCCATATATTTCAGATAAGATATCATTTACTATAAACAATACAGGAAATGCCAATATCGAACAGGGCAATGCTATGAATTCTATTTCCAATGTTTTAGTAGCCAATATATTGGACACAATCATAAAAGCAAAAAAAAATTCCCGTCAAATATGCATATACTTTAGTTTTAGTCATGTTTTCAAACATTTAAAATATCTCCCGAATCTATGGTATTATTATATTTAAACATCCATTTTAATTTTTGTTTTGGGACAGTGTTTAGACGCATCCAATTATAATCTTAAATCAAAATCTTGAATAATAGGTTACATTGAAAAGAAATTTAGGTATGCCTAAAAAAATAGAAAGCTTTATATACTACTTACTACAACATTATAATTGGTGATGAAATTTAGGTTCACCTAAAAATAAGTCACAGTCAAAACATACAACTCTCCAAAAAATCAGGATTGTGTTGAATTAGATTTTCTCACAATTT
>NZ_CADCJB010000013.1 GCF_902801725.1 uncultured Methanobrevibacter sp.
TATGGCTAACGGTGCTACTGCTGTTTTAAATATTAAAACTAGAATTTTGGTCACTGATGCTGTTATTACTAATGTTGCTAATGTTACTAGTGATACTCCTGATCTTGATTTAACTAACAATGAGGATAACGCTACTGTTGATATTGGTCATGAGGCTGATTTGGCCATCGTTAAGGTTGTATCAAATTCAACCCCTCACTTTGGTGATGTTATTACCTGGACTATTACTGTTACTAATAATGGTCCGGACAGGGCAATTGACGTTGTTGTTAATGATACCTTACCAAAAGGATTAGTTTATGTCAGTGATGACTCTAACGGAGCTTATGATAATGTCAAAGGAGTTTGGACTATCGGAACAATACAAAACAAGGCCAGTGTTACATTAAATATACTTACTCAAGTGAACATTACTAATGCGACAATTACTAATGTTGCTGTAGTTGACTCAGATACTCATGACCCGAATGAGACAAACAATAAGGACAATGATACAATCACTGTTGGAAATTATGCTGATTTGGGCATTGATAAAACTGTAAGTCCTCATTATCCAAAAGCGGGTGATGTTGTTACTTGGATTATTACTGTTACTAATAATGGTCCGGATACTGCGGTTAATGCTTTTGTTCGTGATGTTTTCTGTTTTAAATATTAAAACTAGAATTTTGGTCACTGATGCTGTTATTACTAATGTTGCTAATGTTACTAGTGATACTCCGGATCTTGATTTAACTAATAATGAGGATAACGCTACTGTTGATATTGGTCATGAGGCTGATTTGGCAATCGTTAAGGTTGTTTCCAATCCAAATCCTAGACCTGGTGAAATTATTACCTGGACTATTACTGTTACAAATAATGGTCCTGACAGGGCAATTGACGTTGCTGTTTATGATGTCTTGCCAAAAGGTTTAGAATTTATTGAATCTGATGGTGCTTTCTCTGATAATATGTGGTATATTGGTGTATTGGCTAATGGCGATACTGCGGTTTTAAATATTAAAACTAAAGTTTTAGTCAGTGATGCTGTTATTACTAACATTGCCAATGTTACTAGTGATACTCACGATAGTAATTTAACAAATAACGTGGGTAATGATACCATCGTCGTTCATCCTCAAGCAGACATTTCCATCGTTAAAGAAGCAAATACTGCTAAAGCTAATATTCATGATATAGTCGTTTGGACTATTACATTAACCAATAACGGTCCTGATGTAGCTGAAAATGTCGTTGTAAATGATAAATTACCTTCTGGATTAAAATTATTATTTGCAAGGGCAGATGTTGGCTCCTATGAGAATGGTGTTTGGAGTGTTGGTTCATTAAACAATGGTGAAGTTGTTACATTAAAATTGATTACTGAAGTTACAATTTTAAATGGAACTATTAAAAACATTGTTAATGCTGAAACTTCTTCTTATGACCCTAACAAAGACAATAATAACGATTCTGAAATTGTCACTGTTATTCAAATTGTTGATTTAGGGCTTAAGATTGATTCAAATAAACAGGTACTTAAAGTTGGAGATGAATTTATTTGGACTATTACTGTTATAAATTATGGTCCGAATGTTGCAATAAATACTGTTGTTACTTATTATGTGACTGGAGATGTTAAATTTATTAAATATGCGGCATCTAAAGGAACAGTAGACCCATCAAGGGGTATTTGGAAGATTGGTGATTTGGATATGGGAGAACAGGTTACATTGAAGCTTGTTTATAAAGCATTAGGTACTGGCATTGCACGTATCTATGCAAATACAAGTTGTGACCTTCCAGAAATAAGTATGGCCAATAACAACGACACATCTGTTGTTAAAATCATACCTAATGAAACCAATCCTAAAAACAAAACAGATATTGTAAAGAATGAATCCACTTCATCTTCAAATCCGTTAACTGTATACCAAACAGGTAATCCGATTGCACTTGTCATTTTGGCATTGCTGTCTGTAGTTTTTGTACGTTTAAAAAGGGAATAAAATTTTAACATATTTGTAAGTGGGAAATGAATTTTCCCATCTTTTCTTTTATTTTTTTCTACAAGCAAATTGCTTTTAGCTTTAATATAATTAAATTCTATCATTCAAATTGCTATTTTTTTAATCGAATTTTAAATATGTGATGACCATAATTTTTCTTCAGTTATTTTTAATCATATAATCTACATATAAATAATCAAATATTATATTTTTTCAATTCCAATATTATAAAAGATATTAGAAAGATATATACATATTGATTAAATTAATTGTGTGATTAAATGAAAAGTGATAGTGTTAAAAAAGGTATTCAAAGGGCTCCTCACAGATCCCTTTTAAGGGCTTGTGGGCTTGATGATGATGACTTTAAAAAACCGTTCATTGGAATAGCTAACAGCTTTACAGATATTGTGCCTGGCCACATTCATTTGAAAGAACTGGTCGAGTTTGTAAAAGACGGAATCATTGCCGCCGGAGGTATTCCATTTGAATTTGATACTATGGCGGTTTGTGACGGTATCAGTATGAACCATGAGGGAATGAAATATTCACTCCCTTCACGTGAAATCATTGCAGCAACCGTTGAAAGCATGACCAAAGGCCATGCATTTGACGGACTAGTATTGATTCCAAGCTGTGACAAAGTAGTTCCGGGAATGATAATGGGTGCCGCACGTGTGGATATTCCAAGTATTGTAGTTACTGGAGGTCCAATGCAATCCGGTGAATATAAAGGCAAACCTGCGGATCTGATCACTGTTTTCGAAGCTGTTGGTGCCTATTCTGCAGGAAAAATGTCTGAAGAAGAAGTATATGAGCTTGAAAAATGTGCATGTCCTGGAGCCGGAAGCTGCTCAGGTTTATTTACAGCAAACACCATGGCATGCCTTACCGAAACATTCGGTTTGTCCCTGCCGACCTGCGCTACAACTCATGCAAGAACAGAAGAAAACGACCAGATTGCATTTGAATCCGGAAAGCAAATCATCAAACTCGTCGAAGATGATATCAAACCTTCAGACATCCTGACTCAGGAAGCATTTAACAATGCGATTGCTGTAGATATGGCATTGGGTGGTTCTTCAAACACTGCCCTTCACATTCCCGCTATTGCCAGTGAAGTTGAAGGAGTAGATGTTGACTTGGAACTCTTCGATGAAATATCAAGAAAAGTGCCTCATATAGCATTGATTTCACCTGCCGGTGAAGACTCCATGATGGACCTGCACTTTGCCGGAGGAATTCAGGCTGTTTTAAAAACATTGGGAGATAAAATTGATACAGATCAATTGACAGTAACCGGAAAAACAATCAGGGAAAACCTTGAAACAGTTGAAAACAAAAACACTGATGTAATTCATACTTTGGATAATCCTGTACATGAAGATGGTGGAATTGCTATTTTAAAAGGTAATCTTGCCCCTAACGGAAGCGTAGTTAAAAAAGGTGCTGTTGCCGATAATCTGATGCATCTTAAAGGGCCTGCAAAAGTTTATGACTCCGAAGAGGAAGTGACAAAAGCCATATTTGACCATGAAATCACTGAAGGCGACATTGTTGTAATCAGATATGAAGGTCCAAAAGGAGGTCCCGGAATGCGTGAAATGTTAAATCCGACTTCCGCACTTGCAGGAATGAACATTAAGGATGTAGGTTTAATAACAGATGGAAGATTCTCAGGTGGAACAAGAGGGCCTTGTATTGGACATGTGTCTCCTGAAGCCAGAGAAAATGGACCGATAGCCGCTATACAAAATGGGGATATAATTGAAATCGACATTAACAACAGGCTGATTAATGTTGAACTTAGTGATGAAGAAATTGAAAAAAGATTAAGTGACCTTAAACACCCTCAAAGCGATGTATCCGGTTGGTTAGCTATATATCAAAAACTGGTTCACTCTGCAGATACTGGTGCTATTTTAAGGTAGTGTTAAAATGGAAATACTTAATTATTCAGAAATAGATTTAACAGAAACAATCAAAAGGTCAGAGGAAGATGTAAACAAGGTTTTAGACATCGTATCTGACATTTTGGACAATGTCAAAATTAATAAGGATGACGCTATTCGCCAGTATACAGAAAAGTTTGACGGGGTTACAATAGAAAATTTGAAAGTATCCAAAGATGAAATTGATGAGGCTTATGAAACATTGGATGAGTCTTTACTTGTTGCTTTAAAACAGGCAGCTTCAAATATCGAAAAATTTCATAAAAGACAAATTCCATCTGAATGGGAAATGGAAGTAAATCCCGGCATTGTTGCAGGCCAGATAGTAAGACCTATTAACTCTGCCGGATGTTATATACCTGGAGGCCGTGCAGCTTACCCTTCATCAATACTGATGACAGTGATTCCTGCAAAGATTGCCGGTGTCGAAAAGGTAGTCTGTGTAACTCCTCCTCAAAAGGATGGGAAGATTTTGGATGCGATTTTGGTGGCTGCGGATATTGCAGGTGCTGATGAAATCTATAAGGTCGGAGGTGCCCAGGCGATTGCAGGCCTTGCATTCGGTACAGAATCCATACCTCAAGTAGAAAAAATTGTAGGTCCCGGCAATATATTCGTTACAGCTGCAAAGAAATTGGTCTATGGTCAAGTAGATATTGAGTTTCCGGCAGGTCCCTCTGAAGTGCTTATATTGGCTGATGAAACTGCAAATCCGGAATTTTTGGCAACAGACATATTGGCTCAGGCAGAACATGATCCTAATGCATCCTGCTTTTTGGTGACTGATTCAAAGGATTTGGCTATTAAGACTGATGAATTTGTTGGAAAATTAACTGAAACTGCACCAAGGCGTGAAATCATAGAGGAATCCCTTGAAAAAAGTGGAAAAATCATTATCACTAACACAATTGAAGAGGCAATTCACGTTACAAATGAATACGCTCCCGAACATTTAATCATATCCACATCAGATGACGATGAAACATTATCACACATTAATAATGCAGGTTCTATCTTTTTAGGTGCTTATTCACCAGTTGCGGCAGGCGATTACGGTTCAGGCACAAACCATGTTCTTCCGACCGGTGGAGGAGCAAAAATGTATTCCGGTTTGTCAACTGAAGCATTCATTAAAAAGCCTACAGTTCAAAGGCTTACAAAAGAAGGTCTTAGGCAATTGTCCAAAACTTCAGTACCTATTGCTGAATATGAGGGATTCTTTGCCCATGCAAATTCATTCAAAACAAGATTAAAATAATGTTTATAAGTTAAAACCCTTATAAACCTTTTTTTTTATTTTCAATTTAATAAAAGTTAAAAAAATAGCTATTGGATAGCTATTAAAATACATTTTCCACGTCAATGCGGTTGACAATGTGTTTTCTGAAGGATTTTGATGAAACGATACCGATAATCAGTCCGAGTATTGTAAATATTATCGCAGGATATCCGAACAGCATTTCATAGCTGAAGGAGAATCCGTTTGCAACTTCCACGATAAAATTGCTTAGAAGACCTAAAACAAGTCCGGTAATGATTCCTAAAAGGCCACCGTTGATTATTTCTTTAAATGATCCGAATATTCCAACAGATATAATCAGGCTAATTATAAATCCGATAGGGTAATAATCTCCTTTTACATTTGCAAAAATGTAAGAAAATATCAGTGAGAGGAACACAGACAATATAATTGAAATTAAAGTACATATAATTAAGCTCTTAAAGTTTATTGTGTTTTTTATTCCTGCAAATGATTGTTTATCCACTTCTACGGACTTTCCGCATTCTGCACAGAATACTGTTTCATTATCAATTTCGCTGTTGCAGTATGGACAATATCTTTTTTCTGCAGTGTCTGTTTTTGTTTCGCTATCTTTAACCTCTTCAGTTTTTTCTGCAGTGTCTGTTTTTGTTTCAGCCTCTTTAACCTCTTCAGTTTTTTCTTCTTCCTGTGTACTTTCTTCTGTTTCTTCCGGGCTGTCTTCAGTTTGACTGTCGTCATCCGCTGAGTCATCAATTTTTGTACCACATTTTGGGCAAAAAACACTTTCTTCATCCAGTTCAGCATTACATTGCGGACAAACATTATCTTGTTCAATTTTAGCTCCGCAATTGGCACAATATGGATTATCATGTGCTTCTTTTCCACATTCTGGACATTTAACCATATTTTATAACACCTTTTTTTGTTTTAAAAATTTTGTTTTGTTACTATTTTATATATTTTTTATAGTATTTATATCATAAAAAACATACATTGTATACATAATAAGTTTAGGTGAAAGTTAATGAAAATTGATACTCATGTTTTATTTCTTATTTTAATTGTTGGTATCATTTCTGCCGGTGTGGTTGGCGCAAATGTGTTAAACAGTGACCAATCAATGAAACAAGAAGTATTTGATGGTATTAAGATTTCTGTACCTTCAGATTCTAATTTTGTTAAAACCGGGGATGGCGTTTATAAGGATAGCAAATATGGCGTTACCCTTCACACATTTAAGAATAATGACTCAATGATTAAATTTTTGAAAAATACAAAAAATTCAAAAGTGGTTCCGGTTGAAAATCAACCGCCACAGTCTGTAGCATTTAAAAAAGGAGACACAATAAACATATTGGTAACTAATGGTCAAGAAGGAGTTGCTGTAGGTTCTAAAGATGGTGAACTCACTACTAAAATAGCAAACAATGTTGTATTCAGTGACAATCATAAATCACAAAAACCTGCTCCTATTATAAATATTGTTTCACCAAAAATGGACATGCATAAGGATTTCAATTTAATCATGCCTCTTATAGGTGACGTGAATACCAATATATTTAATTTAGCCCTTGTTGAAAATGCTCTTGTACTTGTAGTTGATAATCATAATGAAAACCTTGAACAGTCCATGTTCAATAATATTGAAATTGTATCTGATGATTCCTCTTCAGACGCTTCAACAGGCAATGCAGAAGATCATTCCGATTCAAACGGAGTCATAATTACTGATGATAATGAAACTTCAGCGGACGGTCAAAATACCACTACTTCATCCGGTGATGATTTGGCTGATGAAGTATCCACAAAATTGTTGGATGACAGCTCTTCCAGTAACAGCGCTCCAAGTTCAGCAGAAAGTAGTTCCGCTAGTTCAAGCCCTGTATCTTCAAGTTCTAGCCAGCCTGCTTCTTCAAGTTCACCAAGCAGTTCAGTAGCTGCTCCTAGTTCAAGTTCATCAAGTCCATCTTCAAGTCCATCTTCTTCAAGCTCATCATCTTCTAAACTTTCATTTGATGAGTGTAAAAATCTTGTAGACCAGTACTTAATGAATTTAAATGGTATGAAAATTGACAGGCATGAACAATCTGGAGACACTTATATCTTCTATATTGTGGACAGCACCCATAATGATATGAGTGCAGGTACAATTACTGTAGATGCTACTACAGGTCAATTGGACAATACTCACTTCAATAAATAATAATTTTTTATTATTATTTCTTTTTTTATTTTTTAAATCTTATTAGTTATAAGTTATAACTTTTTTTTAGTTCAAAATATTTTTTCAGGCAGTTTTTTTCCTATTTTACATACGTTTATTAAACATTAAAACCAAAGTAAAATCATAATGAAAATTTATCATTATTATTAATTTTTTTAAAAACCTCGAGGTGAATAATTTGCAAGGTTTATTAAACGATTGGAGAAGAACTAATTACGCTAACCAATGCCAGCCTGATATTGCAGGCGAAGACGTTACTATCATGGGTTGGGTTCATGAAATCCGTGATTTCGGTGGAATCATGTTTGTAATCATCCGTGATGTAACTGGCAGAGTTCAAGTAACTGCTCCAAGTAAAAAAGTAGGCGAAGAAATATTAGAAGAATTAAGAGAACTTAGAAAAGAGTCCGTTGTAGCTATTAAAGGTACTGTTCAAGAAGCAGGAAAAGCACCAAATGGTGTTGAAGTTTTACCAAAAGAAATCAAATTATTAAACTTAGCTAACCAGCCTTTACCAATGGATCCTACTGAAAAGGTTAAAGCAGGAATTGATACAAGATTGGATTCAAGATTTTTGGATATAAGAAAGGATAATGTTTCTGCAATATTTAAAATTAAAGGTCAAATGTTCCATACTATCAGAGATTTCTTCTATGATAATGGATTTTATGAAATTAACACTCCTAAACTTGTAGCTTCAGCTACTGAAGGAGGAACAGAATTATTCCCAATCACTTACTTTGAAAAAGAAGCATTCCTCGGTCAATCCCCTCAATTGTACAAACAAATGATGATGGCATCTGGAATGGATAAAGTATTTGAAATAGGTCAAATTTTCAGGGCAGAAGAGCATGATACCCTAAGACACTTAAACGAAGCGGTTTCTATCGATGCTGAAGCTTCATTCGCTGACGATGAAGACGTAATGAAAATCCTAAACGACATGATTATTCAGGTATTGAAAGATGTCAATGAAAACTGCGCTTCCGAATTGGAGATTTTAGGCCATGAATTAGAGGTTCCTAGTGGAGATTTCCCTCATGTAACCTATGATGAAGCTGTTGATATTGTAAACTCCAAAGATGTTGAAATGGAATGGGGAGAAGATTTATCCCGTGAAGCCGAAAAAGTATTGGGTGACACCATGGGTGGATTCTATTTCTTAACCAGATGGCCTTCTGAAATCAAGCCGTTTTACGTAATGCCTGTTGAAGGTGAAGAGCAATATTCCCATGCTTTCGACTTGATGTATAACAACTTGGAGTTATCTTCCGGTGCAACTCGTGTTCACCAATATGATTTACTCGTAAAACAAATTGAAGAAAGAGGATTAAACCCTGCTGGATTTGGAAGCTATCTCAAAGCGTTCGAATACGGTATGCCTCCTCACGCAGGTTGGGGTGTAGGTGCTGACAGGTTAACCATGGTGCTTACAGGATCTGAAAACATCCGTGAATGTGTACTCTTCCCAAGAGACAGACACAGATTAACCCCTTAAATTTTCTTTTTTTGATTAGAATGAAAGAATATGACATAGCTGTTATTGGAGGAGGACCTGCCGGAATGATGGCTGCAATTGCGGCCGGGCAAAATTCCTCCAGCGTAATATTGCTTGAAAAGAATCCGTCATTGGGGCGCAAGCTCCTGCTGACCGGCGGAGGAAGATGCAATATCACCAACAATAAGTCAATAAAACAGCTATTAGATTCTTTTAACAATAAAAATTTCCTCAAACACTCTTTTTATACATTTACAAATGAAGATTTATTTTCACTGTTTGACTTTGAGTTTATCCAAGAGGAGGATAATCGGGTTTTTCCCAAAAGTGAAAAGTCCAGAGATGTATTGGAAGGACTCATTAAAAAGTTGGAAAATGTAGTTATAAGTTATAACTTTGAAGTAAAAACCATTACTGAGGACTTTATTATTAATGATAAGATAAAGGTAAATAGGATTATAATTGCTACCGGTGGCATAACTTATCCTCAGACAGGCTGCAGCATAAAAAATTACTCATTAACTTCACAGCCATTGACAGACATTAAATATGGGCTTTCACCATTAATTACTGAAATGGATTTGTCAGATATTGCCGGAGTGACTCTAAGCGATGTTGTTATAAGTTATAAGAAAAGCAAAGTTAGGGGAAACGTGCTGTTTTCACATGTCGGTCTGACCGGTCCGGGAATTATAAATTTAAGCAATGAAATATCCGAAAGTATAAGTTATAACCTATTGGAAAATGAACCTGATGTTGATTTGGAGATAGCTATTGATTTATGCCCAGAATACACTCGCGAAGCTCTTTTGGATAGGTTCACATCAGACTTTCAATCCAAGGGAAAGACAATGATTAAGAATTATCTGAAATTGTTTTTGACAAACAGTTTTGTGGCTTTCTTTTTATCACAAGTAGATATTGACCCTGAAATCCAATTGTCCAAAATTAATAAGAAAAGCAAAAACAGGCTGATTGAGAATTTGAAACGCTTCACTTTTAAAGTCATAGGATTCAATGACAATCTGGCCAAAGTAACTGTTGGCGGTGTTGATTTGAAATATATCAATCCGAAGACAATGGAATCAACTATAACACCAGGTCTTTATTTTGCTGGGGAAGTTTTGGATGTGCATGGTCCGACAGGAGGCTATAACTTAAAAATTGCTTTTTCTACAGGTTATTTGGCAGGTCTGTCGGCCAGTGAAAAATAGTTTTGACTTTTTACTCTATTTTTAAAATTTATCTTGAATAAACAAAATGTTTAACATATATTTAATTCAAAAATTATAATATGACAGACAAAATGTTCATGGGTGCATCAACTAAACAAGGTATGGATATTGCTACAAAAAGTAGGGAAATTATCCGTGGCCTTATTGGAGATGATGTAAAAGACTTAAATCCTGCTGAAAGGGACATTGTTGAGAGAATTGTTCATTCAACTGCCGATCCTGAATATGCAAAACTTGTACATATGAGTTCAGATTTTGTGGATGTGGCTATGGCTTCTTTAAGGAATAATGAAACTATTCTAACCGATATCAATATGGTTAAGTATGGCATTACACAATACCCTGGAGAAGTGGAGTGCTATATTAAAAATGAAGAAGTAAAGCAAATTGCAAAACAGGAACAAATCACAAGGGCAGCCGCTGCAATTAGATATGCGGCGCAAAATGATTTTGAAGGCATTGTTGTGTCAGGCAATGCTCCGACAGCTGTTTTTGAAGCTATGGATTTATATCAAAAATGTGAAATGAATGTTAAGGCTATTGTCGGAGTTCCTGTAGGTTTTGTAGGTGCTGCCGATTCCAAAGAAGCTTTAAAGAATTCAAATATTCCAAATATTGTAGTTGAAGGCCCTAAAGGCGGTACACCTATTGCTGTAGCATGTGTAAATTCCTTAATTCAACATTTATGAAGGTGAATTAAAATGTTTTCTGAAGAATTATTCAATGAATCTAAAAATTACTTTCCAGGTGGAGTGAATTCTCCAGTGCGTGCTTTTAAACCATATCCTTTCTTTGTAAAAAGTGCAGGTGGTTCTAAAATAACTGATGTTGATGAAAATACATACATTGATTATTGTTTGGCATATGGTCCTTTGATTTTAGGCCATGCCAATCCGAAAGTCGTAAGGGAAGTTTCAAATCAATTGACTATCGGAAGCGCTTATGGTGCTCCTACTGAAAATGAGATTAAACTTGCAAAAGAAGTGGTTTCCAGAATTCCTTCAGCTGAAATGGTGAGATTTTGTAACAGCGGAACCGAAGCCACAATGAGTGCAATAAGGCTTGCAAGAGGATTTACAGGTAGGGATAAAATCGTTAAATTTGAAGGGGCGTATCACGGTGCACATGACTATGTTTTAGTTAAGGGCGGATCCGGTGCTGCAACCTTGCCTGACTCTCCGGGCATTCCTACTGACACTACTAAAAATACTTTGTCTGTTCCATTCAATGATGAGGAAGCCTTAACTGAACTGATTGAAAAAGAAGGAGAAAACATTGCCTGTATTATAATGGAAATAGTTATGGGCAATATTGGATGCATTGAACCAAAACCAGGATTTTTGGAATTTATTAGAAAAATAACTGAAGAAAATGGTATTGTATTGATATTTGATGAAGTGATTACCGGTTTCAGGGCTTCAAAAGGTGGAGCTCAGGAATATTATGGAGTTACTCCGGATCTGACTACACTGGGTAAGATTGTTGGAGGAGGACTTCCAATGGGTGCATTCTGTGGTAAAAGAGAAATAATGGAATTGATTGCTCCTAGCGGACCGGTTTATCAGGCAGGAACATTTTCTGGAAATCCTATTTCAGTTCAGGCGGGAATTTCTACCATGTCTCAGTTGGATGACAAGTTTTATAAGGATTTGGAAAGCAAAGGAAATTTCCTTAGAAGCGAAATAAGAGCAACAGTTGAAGAAAGAGGATTGGAAATTCAACCTGTTGGTTTGGCTTCAATGTTACAAATTTATTTCAATGAAAATGAAGTTTATAACTACGAAGATGCTAAAAAATCAGACAGTGACAGATTTTTAGTATACTTTAGAGAATTATTAAAAGAAGGTGTTTTCATACCTCCTAGCCAATTTGAATGCAATTTTATTTCAAGTGCACACAGTATGGAGGATTTGGAAAAGACTTCTCAAGCTATTGACAATGCCTTAAGAGTGGCATTCAAATAAATGATAAAAAGGTGTTATTGTGACAGATTGGAAAGAGATTGCATCATATGCTGTTATATTGATTATAGTTTTGATAGCTGCACAGCATTTGAATGTAGTTGTTTCAGGAAGTATGGAACCTGCATTTTACAGGGGAGATATTGTAATGGTTGAAAAGGCCAATTTTCTGGGTATCCAAGAATTCAACGTAAATGATATCCAAAAAGGGGATGTTGTTGTTTATGATGCAAAATGGTTTAATCAACCGGTAATTCATAGAGTTATTGATATTGTGGATATTAATGGAACTACGATGTATCTGATTAAGGGTGACAACAATAATGCTCCCGATCCGTATTATGTTTCACCAAGCCAAATCCAGTCTAAAGTTGTAAAAATTGGTGATAATCTGGTTGTAATTCCAAAAGTCGGTTATCTTTCCCTTTGGTTGAGGGGTTTATGATTATTATAAGGTGAGTTAATGTATTTTGAAATTGAAAAACAAGCTATTGATGCCATCAATAAGGCATTAGATCAATATGATGTGGAAATAGATAGAAATTTCAAATTGGAATTTCCTCCTAATCCTAATTTAGGAGACTTGGCAAGCACCATTGCTTTTGCGCTTACAAAAAAATTAAGAACTTCACCTCCTGAAGTTGCTGCGGATTTGGTCGAAAAGATTGAAGTTCCTGAAATTTTTACCAAGGTTCAGAATTTCGGACCATATGTCAATTTTTTCATTGACTATTCAAAGTTTTCAAAACTTCTCCTGCAAAAGGTTGATGATAATTACGGACAGCTTCCGGAATATGGTGAAAAAATCGTATTGGAACATACTTCTGCAAATCCTAACGGTCCATTGCATATTGGACATATAAGAAATTCAATTTTTGGAGATTCCCTTGCAAGGTTATTGAAATTGGCTGGAAGAGATGTTGTAACCCAGTATTACGTAAATGATATGGGAAGACAAATCGCCATAATTGTATGCGGAATAACCGAATGCGGTCTTAAGATTGAAGACTATGAAGGCGATAAACTTGACCACAAAATAGGAAAGCTATACTTTGATGCAAACAAGGCTGTGGAAGAGGATGAAGCCTTAAATGCTAAAGTTGACGAATTAATCCAAAAATATGAGCAAGGCGAAGACGAAGAGCTAAACAAGGTCTTCGAAGATGTTGTTTCCAAATGCATTTCCGGAATGAAAGAATCTCTTTTGAGAATGAATATTGTCCATGACGACTTTGTTTGGGAAGGTCAATTCGTAAGAAACGGCGAAGTCGATGATTTGGTTTCATACATTCAAAGGGAAGGTTTTACCCGTGAAAACGATGTGCTCTACATTGACCTAACAGATTTCAACATAGAAAAGGAATTTGTTTTAAGAAGGTCAAACGGCACTTCACTTTACTCTACCCGTGATTTGGCTTATCATAAGTACAAGGCTACTTTAGGAGACACTGTCCTTGACATTTTAGGTTCAGACCATAAACTTGCTGCAAAACAGATAAAGGTTATTTTTGAAGAAATATTCAGGCAGGATGCTCCGGAAGTAATATTTTATGAATTCATTACACTTCCTGAAGGTTCAATGTCTACAAGAAAAGGCAAATTCGTATCAGTCGATGAATTGATTGATGAAGCTGTCTTAAGGGCACATGATGAAATAAAATCCAGAAATCCTGATTTGTCCGAAGAAGAAATTGCCCCAATGGCTGAAGAAATTGGTATCGGTGCTGTAAGATTCTTCATTGCAAAATTGTCTCCTGAAAAGCATCTGACCTTTAAATGGGATGAGGCATTGAGCTTTGAGAGAGGATGTGCTTCAATTCAATATGCTCATGCTAGGGCATGTAAACTGCTTGAAAAATCAGGTAAGGATATCAGCTCTTTAAATGTCAGTGATGATTGGGTTCCTGATGAGATAGAACAGGACCTTGTAAGGCAAATTGCCAAATTCCCTCAAGTTGTTGAAGATTGCGCCAACAAAAAGAGAGTTCACAATATTACACAATACTCACAGGATTTGGCTAGTTCATTCAACAAGTTCTATAAGTCAGAACAGGTTATCGGCTCTGAAATTGAAGATACTAGACTCATTTTAGTTGACAGAGCCAAAACAACTATTAAAAATGCTTTAGATATTTTAGGTGTTTCTGCACCTGAAAAAATGTAGATGAGTAGTTTAACTCATCTTTAATTTTCTTTTTTTAATCCACATATTGGATGTAGTCTTCTTTTCTAGGCAATGGTTCCGGTGCGTCCATATCAGGATATCCGAGCACGACATGACCAATTCCCTCATAAGTTTCAGGAATTCCCCATTCTTTTAGTAATTCTTTTCCTTTTTCGGATGCAAATTCTTCACGTGCTCTGTGAATCCAGCATGAACCAACGCCAACTGCATGTGCTGCATTAACCAGAACCGCCAATACGCTGGAACCGTCTTCAACATATGTTGGACGTTCGCTGTCGGCCAGTACAATCAGCAATGTTTTTGCGCCGTAAAATGGATCCATATCTTCAGGAACATCAATCGGGAAATAGCTTCTGTTCCATGCTGAAAATTCTTTAATGGTTTCCGGATTTTGAATTACAACGATTTTAGGTGATTGCAGGCCCTGTCCTGTTGGTGCATAGGTTCCGGTTTCCAGGATTGTTTTTAACTCTTCATCGGAGATTTGTTCATCTTTGAATTTTCTGATGCTTCTTCTTGTTTTTAGATTTTCGATAGTTTCGTTCATATTAACTCCTCACATATTTTTAGCAGTGTACTTTTAAAGATAGTATACTCTTCATAATTTAAATTACTTTTAATTATTTCATCCCATTTATCATCATAATCCATAACTTTTTGGGCGGTTTCGGATCCTTTTTGGGTTGTTTTTATTATTTTTGTTCTTTTATCAGGTATTCTTTCGATGAAACCTTTATCTTCGAGTTTTTTAAGGTTTCTTGTTATTGTACTTTCGTTTAAATGGAATATTTCGGCTAACTGTTCCTGTATAATTCCTTCATTTTTGTAAATTGTTATTAAAATTGGCTGCAGGCCAAAACTCAAATCCTCATTTTTCACTTTTTCGTTTAAGTATTTGGCGTGTTCCCTGTAAAGTATGGATATCAATGGGGCTGTCGGCATTGTTTCATCAAAGGGCATTGTCCCTACCTCGGATTAACTTGTTGATGTATAGTTCAATGCATGCATAACATATTAATGATCCTATTCCACCGCCCAGAAGCATTCCGCAGTATATTCCGAACTCTCCCATGTGGAAGGTAAATCCTAAAAGGTATGCAAAGATTAACACCAAAATGAATTCCCTGAATGCTGTCAATACAAATGATATTGTTCCTTTTCCGACTCCCTGGAATACATTACCTGCACTTGCTCCAAATGGAACATATAGAATAAAAAAGCACATTATCTGCAGGAAACTTGCAATCAATGGAGCTAAATCTGCACTGCTTTGTGAATATGAGAAGATAATCGCTATTTGGTTGGCAAATACGTATAATATAATGCACACGATTACTGATGCAATTAATGCCACCTTGACGGCATATCTTGCTGTCACTCTTAAGTTTTCATATTTTCTTGCACCATATGCAACTCCGGCAACTGATATCGCTGCAGTTCCGATTCCTATTGCTGGAAGCATTCCAATATTTACTATTCTCCATCCTGCTGTATAAACAGCTACTGATGTAGGTCCGGAAACAATTGTAAGCATGTAATTGACAAATATTGTTAAAACGGACAGTACCAGCTGTTCCAAACTTGCAGGTATGCCTACAACCAGAATATCTTTGTACATTTTAAAGTCATTATGGAAGTCTTTAAAGTTGTATGATAGGTATGTGTCTTTTTTGACAAAAATCCAGTATAGCATGAGGAATAGACTTATAAGGGGTCCTAATACTGTTGCTATTGCAGCACCTTTAATTCCCATTCCTAATGTGTAGATTAATATCGGATCTAAAATCATATTGATTACTGCGGCAACAGCTATTGGAATAGTAGCACGTTTGATATCTCCTTCAGCTCTAAATGCTCCCCCTACAATTGGAGGCATTAAAAGAGCAAATGTACATGAAAATATGATGAATCCATAGTCCATTGCATAGTTTATTACGCTACTTGCACCCATAAGTTTGAGCATCGGCTCCATTGTAATAACAAATATGATTGCAATGACTATTGACACGATTACGCTTAGGATAAGATTGTGTATTGCAGCATTATTTGCCGAGGATTTGTCCTCTGCCCCAATAAATCTTGAAATCACCGAGTTACCACCGGCTCCGAGTCCGTTTCCAAATCCGACTATAATCATGAACAGGGGTGTGGTGTATCCTAATGCAGCAAGAGGTCCCGCACCAAGTCCAGCTACCCAAATACTGTCGATAATACTGTTTGCAAAAATTAAAAACATACTTGCAATAATCGGCAGGGATAATTTGTTTATTGCCTTTTTAGGGTCTCCTGTTATCATTTCAATATTTTCGTTTTTTTCCATAATTAGCCTCACTCTTGCATATGCAATTATATACTTGTATATGCAAGTATGCCTATTTAAATGTGATGTTAAAATATTAAGTTAAAATAAAAAAAGAAAAAGAAATGGTTTATTCTAAACCATTTTCAGTAACAACAGGTTGGTTATTGATGAGATCCAGAATGTGCATACCGTCAGATTGTCCGCCTCTGATTATACCGTCGTCGTCATACCAAACATTTAATTCTTCATCGTAGTATAAGTTAGGTCCTGATCCTTCAGAAAGGCTTGAACCAGATGATGAACCAGAACTGGAAGAACTGGATGATGTAGTTTTTTCATTATATTTTACAGTACTTGCAGTGGAATTTCCAGATACTTTTTCGGTATTTGTGGTATTTCCTTCTTCAATGGTTATAGTCTGTTTTGCACTGCATCCGTTGTATTTATTATTACCACCATAGGTTACGGTAACTTCGTGATTGCCTGCTTTTTCATTATTTAATGAAAGGCCACCTTTACCGTTATTGTCGGTAATAATTGAGAAGTTTTGTTTTTCTCCATTTTCCTCAAAAGTAATGTTTATAACTTGATTTCCAATGGCTTTTCCACTTGCATCTTTAAGTTCAAATTGAACTATGTCCCCATTTTTTAAGTTTGCGTTACTTATGAATTTAATTTGAGTATTTACTTTACCATCTGCTGTTGTAGCTTGTTGTTGCGGGTGTGCAAACAAAGAAACTCCTACAATAGCGATGATGATAACAACTAAGATAGCAATAATTATATTCTTATTCATTATATCACCTTTGACAAAATGTATTTTGATACTCATATTTATATTTTTTTTTAATTTGTGTGTTTTTCTGAAATTTTCTCAAATTTTTAAAAAAATAATAATTTTGTTAAATATTGAAACATTTTAAATATTCTTAATTACATACCTTAAAACAATAGGAGACTATATTATGAAGGTTTTAGTTGTTGGAACTGGTGCTCGTGAACATGCTATTGCTGATGCCCTAAAAGATGATGTAGAATTATACTGTTATATGAGTAAAATAAACCCTGGAATGAGTAAAATTGCCGAATTCAAACAAGGTGATGAAGGTGAAGTTGAAAAAGTAGCTGAATATGCAGTTGAAAATGATATTGATATTGCATTCATTGGTCCTGAAGCTCCACTCGGAAAAGGAATTGTGGATGAGCTTCAAAAGAATGGAATCAAATGCGTTGGACCAACTCAAAGTGCAGCTAGGATTGAAACTGACAAATCATTCATGAGAAAACTCTTTGAAGATTATGAAATCGAAGGATCACTCGTTTACAAGGTATTCGATAATTCTGAGGATGTTTCCGAATTCCTGGATGAATTTGACCGTGATGTTGTAGTAAAACCTGTCGGTCTGACAGGCGGTAAAGGAGTTAAAATTGTTGGCGACCACCTTAAAGACAATGAAGAGGCAAAAGAATATTCCTGTGAAGTTATTGACAATGCAATGGGTGGATTCGCTCAAGTAATTATTGAAGAAAGATTAATCGGTGAGGAATTTACCATTCAGGCATTCTGTGATGGTGAACATCTTGCACCAATGCCTGCAGCGCAGGACCATCCTCATGCATTTGAAGGAGATGTCGGTGCAATAACTGGGGGTATGGGATCATACTCTGATGTTGGAGGTCTGTTGCCGTTCTTAAGTCAGGAAGACTATGATGCTGCAGTTGAAATTATGAAAGCTACTCTAAAAGCTATTGCTGAGGAAGCAGAACCTTACAAAGGTATCCTATACGGTCAGTTCATGTTGACTGCTGACGGACCAAAACTCATTGAATACAATGCAAGATTCGGGGATCCTGAAGCTATGAATGTATTGCCACTTTTAAAAACTCCATTGGCTGATGTTTGTCAGGCTGTTGTTGACGGTAACTTGGATAAAGTAGAATTTGAAGACAAGGCCAGTGTGTGCAAATACATTGTGCCGGACGGATATCCTGAAACCGAATATGCTGGAGAATTAATTGAAGTTGATGAAAAAGCTATTGAGCAGATGGGTGCCAAAGTATTCTATGCTGCTGTTTCTCTTGAAGACGATGGAATCCACCTGTCCGGTTCAAGGGCATTGGGAATTGTGGCCAGCGGTGAAAGCATAGATGAAGCTGAAAAAGTAGCTGAAAAAGCATGCGAATTTGTTAAAGGTAATGTTTACCACAGACGAGATGTAGGTACTCCAGAACTTGTTAATAAACGTGTTGAACACATGAAAGAAATTTTAAACTAAATTTCTTTTTACTCATTTTTTTTGGGATTTGGTGATATTATCGAAGATGATGAGTTTGAACAATATAGGGACTATGTAACTTTAAGAAATTATTTTAGTTCAGAGCTTTCAGAGATAGTGGAAGAGTTGGATGATGAGGACGTTGAAAAAATAAGAAATTTTAGAACTCATTTTAATGAAAAATACTCTGATCATCCTATAGTTGGAAAAAAAGTTGACAATATAAAAAATGACTTCTTTCATAATTTTAAACAATCTTTTGAAAGCAATATTGATATTGACCCTAGTAGATTGCAGGGGTTGACTGATGGCATTTTTGGTATGGTAATGACTCTTTTGATATTCGGTTTGGCTTTGCCTGCATCTCAATTAGTAACTGAAGGAGATTTTGTAACTTTTTTACAGTCAATTGCCCATACTTTCGGTTTAACTATTATTAGTTTTGTTCTAGTCAGCTCTTTTTGGATTTATCATCATGAATTTATAAAGATTAATTCATTGAATATTCCATATTTGTGGATGAATATATTTTTTTTGGCTTGCATATCCACTATCCCATTTACAACATCTATGATAGGTGCTTATTCAAGGTTTTTCTTGGCAGAAGTGATATTCGGATTAAATATATTTTTTACAAACCTCTCCTTTTTAATCATGTATGTCTATGCATATAATAGAGGATTTTTAGAGAATCATCCTTCAAAAAATGAAAAGAGATATGTTTTAAATACCTTTATATTAATCATGGCTCTTACTGTAATTGTAAATCTTCTGGATTACAATTTATCAGCGGATTTCATGTATCTGTTCCTGTTGGTTCCGGTAATTTCTACATTGAGGGATATTAATTTTAAAATGAACTCATAGAAACATTTAATATATATTAATAAGATATATTTATTTTTGTTAAGATTATTTTAGGGGATTATATGGGTAATTTGGTATCAATATGTGACATAAAGGATGATGTTCACCATATTTTGGATTTGGCTATTAAAATTAAAGCAGGGGAAGTGGAAGACAAACCTCTTGAAGGCAAGACATTAGCTATGATTTTCCAAAAGTCATCAACAAGAACCAGAATTTCTTTTGATGTTGGAATGTATCAGTTAGGTGGAAGAGCAATCTTTTTATCTTCTAATGATTTGCAGATGGGAAGGGGAGAGCCGATTTCAGATACTGCAAAAGTTTTAAGCCGATTTGTTGATGGAATAATGATAAGAGCAATTGAACATCATGATGTTCTTGAACTAGCCCATTATTCTGATGTTCCTGTAATCAGCGGATTAACCAATATTGAACACCCTTGTCAGGCATTGGCCGATGTTTTAACAATTAAGGAACATTTCGGCACTCTTGAAAATAAAAAGATATGTTTTGTCGGTGACGGAAATAACGTATGTAATTCCCTTTTATTGATTGCTCCGCTTTTAGGCATGGACATATCTGTAGCATGTCCTAAAGGATATGAACCTGATGAGCATATTTTAAGCATTGCAAAAGAGTATGCCGATGAAAGGAACACTGAGGTTACTGTAAGCAGTGATTTAAAAGTTGCTTTGGATAATGTTGATGTTGTCTATACTGATGTTTGGGTAAGTATGGGCGATGAAAGCGAAGAATTGCAGAGAAAACTTGATTTATCTCCTTATCAGGTCACTTGCGAATTAATGAATTTGGCTAATGATGAAGCTATTTTCATGCATTGTCTGCCAGCAGTTAGAGGTCAGGAAGTCAGTGCTGATGTTATTGACGGGTCCCAATCTGTTGTTTTTGATCAGGCAGAAAACAGAATGCATGCTCAAAATGCCGTTTTATATCATTTTTTAAAGGACGATTGATGCTGAGAAATCAGAACAATTTAAAGAGATGTCATTATCTCTAAAAACCACTTTATTATTATTTTTAAGAATATTATTAAACCAATTCCACCAATAAGACCAGTTGTAAATCGCAATGTATTGTTGCTTTCTCTAAATTCAAGAAATTGCGTAAATCCGTCAATTGTTGTAGGGATTAAAAGAAGCATTGAAATTATTAGCATGTTGATGCTGTAGTCAATTTCATAAAATTGATTGTATATTAAAAAAACAGCCAAACCAGTATAAAACCCGGTACATCTGGCACAAACTGGAAACTGGTGCCCTTTGATAAAAAAGCTTCTTTCAGGTTTTCTATGGCATATTAAGTTTTTATAATTCATTTTTATCTCTTTTATAATTCTTTTAAGATAATTATATATATTCTTGTATACATAAGTTATTGTATAATATATAAAAAGGTTATTACAATGAGAGGCGGAGAAGCGATAATTGAATCCCTTAAAAATATGGGGGTTAAAACAATATTTGGTTATCCTGGTGGACAGACCATACCATTCTATGATATGTTATATGATTCAGACATGGACCATATATTAGTTAGACATGAACAATGCGCGGCTCATGCAGCAGACGGATATGCAAGAGCTTCTGGTAAAGTTGGTGTGTGTTTGGCAACTTCAGGTCCTGGAGCAACCAATCTAGTCACTGGAATTGCGACTGCATACATGGATTCTTCTCCAATTGTGGCTATTACCGGTCAGGTTCCTACTCATTTAATTGGTAATGATGCATTTCAGGAAGCAGATATTATAGGAATAACAATGCCTATTACCAAGCATAGCTATCAGCCAAAAGATCCGGATTTGATACCTTCAATGATTAAATCCTCTTTTGAAATTGCTTCAAGTGGAAGGCCTGGCCCTATTTTGATTGATGTTCCCAAAGAAGTTCAGGAAGGGGAGCTTACAAAATTCGATGATTCATTAATTAGCACTCCGGGCTACAATCCAAATACTAAAGGCAATATTAGACAAATCAAAAAGGCTCGCGATTTGATAAAGCAATCCAAAAGACCTATGATTATAGCTGGTGCTGGTGTTATCATATCCAATGCTTGCTGTGAGCTGAAAAAACTTGCAGATACTATTGAAGCTCCAGTCATGACTTCACTATTAGGTAAGGGAGCTATTGATGAGACTGATGATTTGGCGTTAGGTATGCTCGGTATGCATGGAAGAAAGGTTTCAAATGATTACATTAACGAGTCCGATTTGCTGATAGCAGTCGGTATAAGATTTTCAGATAGGACTACCGGAAGGCTGGACAGTTTCGCACCGGATACTAAAGTCATTCATATTGATATAGACCCTGCTGAAATAGGCAAGAATGTGGATGTTGATTTGCCGATTGTAGGGGATGCAAGAAATGTATTGTCATCATTAAATAAGCTTTTAAAAGATTATGAAGTGTCAAATGATGTTAAATCATGGGCAAATATGATTCGAGAGAAAAAGCAGGAATTGCTTCCAAGAGTTACTTATGATGATGTACCTTTAAAACCTCAAACAGTTATAAAAGAAATTTCTGAGGTCTTAACACCTGAATCTATTTTAACAACAGATGTAGGTCAAAATCAAATGTGGGCGGCACATTTCTATAATACTCAAAAACCGCGCAAATTCATTTCATCCGGAGGTCTTGGGACTATGGGATTTGGATTCCCGTCAGCTATTGGTGCAAAAGTGGCCTGTCCTGATGATCCTGTTGTATCCATTAATGGTGACGGCGGATTTTTAATGGTTTGCCAGGAGCTGGCAACTGTCCATGAATATGACATACCTGTCATTGCTGTCGTATTGGAAAACAGGACCTTGGGAATGGTATATCAATGGCAAAGCTTATTATATGATGAAAGACACTCTCAAACCTTATTGGGCAATAGTCCGGACTTTGTTAAATTAGCGGAAAGTTTCGGCGTCAATGGAGTTAGAATTACAAAACCTGGTGAAACAAAAGAGGCGTTATCAAATGCAATTAAGGATAACGAACCGGTTTTATTAAATGTTGTTATTGATTCTGAAGAGGCGCTGCCGATGCTTCCTCCCGGAGCCGGAATCAATGAGATGATTGGCGAGTACAAACTTGAAAAGGATGTGATTTAAATGACCTTGGAATATCACGTTATTTCTACATTGGTTGAAGATAAACCGGGTGTTTTACAAAAAGTAGCTGGAATGTTTAATAGAAGAGGATTCAACATAGACAGCATAACCGTTGGAAAATCAGAAGTGGAAGGTCAATCCCGTATGGTAATTACTGTTCATGCAGATGAAAAAGGACTTGAACAGGTTACAAAACAATTAAATAAATTAATTGATGTTATCAAGATTAAAGATATTACTCAAACTGCTGTTAAAAGGGAATTGTGTCTTGTTAAAGTCTCTGTTCCTAATGCGAAAGCAAGAGCAGAAATAATGCAGTATACAAATATTTTCAGAGCCCATATTTTGGATGTTTCAGAGCAGACATTAATGGTTGAGCTTACTGGAGATAAGGAAAAGATTAATGCATTCATATCTTTAGTAGAAAATTATGGAATTAAAAGAATAGCCCGTACTGGCCTTACAGCTATGTCAAGGGGAGTATAAAATGACTATATTAGAAAACGTATTAAAAGACAACAAGGAATTTGTAGAAAACTTTGAAGGCGAAGAAATGTCTCACCATGCAGCTAAAAAATTAGCTATCTTAACCTGTATGGACTGTAGACTAATCGACTTTTTTGAACCTGCACTCGGTCTTAAAAGAGGGGATGCAAAAATCGTTAGAAATGCCGGAAACTCCATTGTAGGTGAAGATGCAATCAGATCTATTGGTGCAGCTTTATACAACCTCGGTGCTGAAGAAGTCATGGTTGTAGGTCACACTGAATGTGGTATGGCTGGCGCAGATGCTGAAGCTTTAAAAGAAAAAATGCTTGCTCGAGGTATCAAAGAGGAAGACATTGCAAAATATGATTTGGCTGAATGGATTGGCGGATTCGATGACGAAGAAGAAAACGTTAAAAACGTTTGTGAAAAAATCAAAAACCATCCATTGATACCTGATGTACCTGTTCACGGTCTCATAATCGATATTGTTACAGGTGAACTGAAAGTTTTAGTAGATGGTTACTGATTCCCATCTATTTTTTTATTTTTTTCTGTAATTAGAGATTATTTCTATACCTAATTTTAGGTTACTTTTATAAATATTGAAAATCATATTTATTAAATGATATTTTGTTTAATATCTAGATTTTAATTAAATTATTTAACGAGATGATTTAAAATGAAAATGTATTACGATGCAGATGTAAATACAGATGCTCTTGAAGGAAAAACCATTGCAGTAATTGGATATGGTTCTCAAGGAAGAGCACAATCTAGAAACATGGCTGACAGTGGAGCTAATGTTATTGTTGGTGTAAGAGAAAATGGTAGTTCCTGGAACTTAGTCAAAGAAGACGGTATGACAGTAAAAACTATCGAAGATGCAGCTAAAGAAGCTGACATTATTCACATTTTGCTTCCTGACGAAATCCAAGAAAAAGTCTACAATGAACAAATTGCACCATATGTTGAATCTGGCAACACCATTTCATTCTCTCATGGTTACAACATCCACTTCGGTTTAATCAAACCTGATGAAGATGTAAACATTGTAATGTTTGCACCAAAAGGACCTGGATCCATGGTAAGAAGAACTTACGAAGAAGGATTCGGTATTCCTGGTTTAGTAGCAGTTCAACAAGACGCTACTGGTGATGCAATGCAACTTGCATTAGGCATGGCAAAAGCTTGTGGATTAACCAAAGCTGGTGTTTTAGAAACTACTTTCCAAGAAGAAACAGAAACTGACTTGTTTGGTGAACAAACTGTTTTATGTGGAGGAATCACTGAATTAATTAATGCAGGTTTCACTACTTTGGTAGAAGCAGGATATCAACCTGAAATCGCTTACTTTGAAACCTGTCACGAAGTAAAACTTATTGTAGATTTAATCTATGAAAAAGGTTTTGCCGGAATGTGGCACGATGTAAGTAACACTGCTGAATATGGTGGATTAACCAGAGGTAATAGAATTATTACTCAAGAAGCAAAAGACGGTATGAAAACTGTTTTAAAAGAAATCCAAGATGGAACTTTCAAAAAACAATGGGCTGAAGAAAACGCTACTGACGGCGCTAACTTAAAAGAAATGAGAGCTGCTGAAAGTCAAAAAGATATCGAAATTGTTGGTGAAAGATTAAGAAAAGCTTGTGGATTACAAAAAGACGATTAAGTCTTTTTAATCCTTTTACTATTTTTTTTATTTATTTTAAGTGTGGTAAACATGGTGTTTATTGGTATGGACCATGGAACTACTGGAATCTCTTTTTGCATAATGTCTGATGAAGGGGATGTTATTGATATTTTCAAAATCGGAAGAGAGGAAAGTAAGAAAGGCTTGGTTTCAGCTTCACAGGAGCTGACCAAGCGTGTTGATTTGGATTCTGTAAAATTGATGGCCATTACCTATGCAATGGGTGACGGTATAAGTAAGATTTTGCCAGCTGACCAAGTTAAGGATAGGGGAATATTATCAATTAATGGTGCCGGCAAGGTGACTGGTGGAGGAACATCAGTATTTTCTGAATTGCAGGAGTTAAATATTCCTTCTATAATGATTCCTGGTCTCCATAAGGATTCTACTTCTCTTGATGAATTATTTAGAGCTGCCTATTCTCATCAGGCAAGTCCGGAAAAGGTAAGCATTTCATATAATGCTATTAAGGAAACCGGCTGGAGCGATTTTATAGTTGCTGATATATCTTCAAACAGTGTAGATATACTGATTGAAGACGGCAAAATCAAAGGGGCAATGGATGCATGCTTGGGCGCAATGGGTATTGTACATGGACCTATTGATCTGGAAATGATAAGAGACATTGATGAAAACAATGCGTCCGCTAATGATTGTTTTTCAAATGCCGGAGCTATTAAAATTGCCGGAATCGACGGTAAAGTAGCTAACATGAAAGATCAGCTATTGGAAAACTATAGGAACGGTGATGAAAATGCCAAATTGGCTATTGACACATTAATAATGACCGTTGCTATGGAAATTGCCGGTTTGGATGTGGTCTGTAACAATGAAATTGAAGGTATTGTTTTGACAGGGTCCGTTGGAAGTGCAACTGAACCGTTTAACTTTGAAGATGAAATCAACAGCTATTTCAAAAATAAGTATCCTTTAAAAGTTATTTCAAAAGAATCCGGTGCAATTGGTGCTGCACAAATAGCGATGGATGTTTTCAATGGTAAAAAAGAAATCTTAGGAATAGAAGTAGATATCTAAGATTTCAATCTTCTTTTAAACTAATAAAAATGATATTTCCGCCTTTAATGGTTTCAAGACCATTTTCATTTTCAAGAACAAGGTTTAAATAGTTATCGATAGCAATTACTTTTCCTTCACTTTGATAGTCGCCTCTTAAATCTACAGTTACATATTTGTCTTTAAATTGGGCAAAAAGTTTATTTACATTATCTTTATCAAAACTCATTTTTTCAAATCCTTGGTTATAATAATTCTATTCATATTTTGATGTTTCAACTTTAAATACTTTAATGTTGATAATATATACTATGGCAATTAATCAATTAGAAGAAAATTTAGAAGCGATTACTAGAACAATTGAACAGTTAAAAAGAGACGGATGCACTGATGAAAAAATTTTAAATGAGCTTCGTGAAGAAAGAGATAAAATACTTAAAGATTTAAATTTATAAGTATTTTATTTTAACCATTTTTTCAATGAATCCATATCATTTGTCAAATCTATTTTTAAGGGTGTTATTGTAGTTTTTTGACCCCTGCGTAATTCATAACCATCAGTTCCAGGTTCATCAAAATCATATGGCTCGCCGCCAATCCAGTAATATGATTTTCCTCGTGGATCCAAACGTTCCTCGATATTAGGTATGTACATCCTTTTTCCTAATTTTACAACTTCAAATTCTTCATTTATTGGATTTGCAGGTATATTAACATTTAATAAGTCGATTCCTTCAGGCAATCCTTTTTTAAGAACAATTTTAGCCAGTTTATTTAGCATTTTTCCTGCAAAGTCAAAGTCTATTTCAATTTCTCCGTTTTCAAATTTGATGTCGTCCCTTGCAACTTCCAGTGAGATGGCGATTGTTGGAATTCCAAAACTTGCCGCTTCAATTGCAGCTCCCAATGTTCCGGATGTTGTCAGCTCTGCCTGTCCAAGATTATATCCGGTATTTATTCCGGAAATCATGATGTCTGGATGCTCTTCCAGTATCTCAAATAATCCTAAGGTCACAGCATCGGTCGGTGTTCCGCTTACGCCATAGCCTAAACTTCCGTCTTTTAAGGTATATTCATTTACTCTCAATGGTTCATAAAGAGTTAATGCATGTCCTATACCACTTTGTTGTGTTTCTGGAGCTATTACATATGTATCACATAAATTTTCGACTGCCTTTTTAGCAGCAAGAATTCCTGAAGCAGTTATTCCGTCATCGTTACTTATTAATGCTTTCATATATTTATTAAGGTATTACCTTGTTAAAGTAGTTTTATGTTTTCTGCAAAATATGATAAACTTTAATAATAATTTAATTAATAAAATATATTAGTATATTTTTTTTGAAAAAACACATGCGGGTGGAAATTTGGAAAAACCACAACTGATTAATTTTATAGCTAAGGTAATGGAGGACTCTGGTTTCAAGGTTTATAAGAATTTTAAAACCTCTCAGAAAGTTATAGATATATATGCTATATTGCCAACTACTATTGGGGATTTTGGAGTTGTTGTAGCATGTAAAAACTATGATAAAGACTTTGAAATTGGAGTGGATGTTTTAAAAGAGATGGAAGAAGTTGGAGAAAGTTTAAAGGCATCTAAAGTAACTATTGTTTCATCTTCTTATTTTTCAAGTCAGGCAACTAATTATGCGCTTCGAAAAAACATTAAATTGGTAGATAGGGATAACCTGCTTGAACTTGCCAAAAAATATCAGGACAGAACTTCCCAAACAACTCTTGACAACACTCCATATGATGGCGGAGCTTCTGCTTATATTGATGAGGAATATCCGGAATACAGTTATGATGCTTCTGACATGGAATATCTGATGCAAAGAAGAGACCAGAATCCTGTTGTCTACAAAAACAGTCTTTACAGGGAAGTTGGTGATAACCGCTCTGGAGGAATTTCTTCATTATTTAATAGGGGAGTCAATACTGCCAGAGGTGGCGGTTATGGCCACACAACATTATATAACTATAATCGGGGATCAAATTTCAGTAATTCCCCATTTTTCGTACTGATTCAAAATCCGATAGTAATGGTTATTGTGGTTGTTATTGTTTCATTTCTCCTTTCATTCATTGCAGGCAATCTTTTGAAGATGGATGCTGGAATTTCAGGTTTAATTGAAATGCTTACTGCTTTAATTTTATCTTATGGTTTGTCCTTTTATGCAGATAGAAATAGTGATTTTATTGTTAAAGGAACATTCATATTCTTTGTTTCATTGATAATATTAATTGTATTAATTTTTATTTAATTTAATATAATTAAAATTAATTATTATTAAAATTAATCCTAAAAGATACAGGAACCAAATCATTATGTCTGTTGGTCCGGTTTCTATCCAAATTAATGTGTGTGTAAGTATAATGGAGTAAATCCCTACTCCTATTCCTTTTTTTATTTTGTGTGTCAGTTGCAGAAACACTCCCATAAACAGCATCTGAATTGTCAATCCGATCAATCCGAAATCAAGATATGCCGGTCCAAACAATGTGGATGTTAAGCACACGTCATAATGCAGCACATATTGGCCGATGAATGTTCTGGGACTTCCGGATGAGAAAATCATGCTTAATATGTGTCCATGTGTACTTCCGCCCAATGGTATTATCTTTTCAAATACTTCCAATGTGAATGCGGCTCTGTAAAAAACAAGTTCTATAGGATTTAAAGTCCAGTGCTGGTTTGCGATTGACTGTGATGCGATGTATCCGACTGCCAACATTCCGATGGTAATTATTGCAATGAAGACAATGCCCATTTTTCTTGATGTTTTTTTAAGGTAGTAAAGGGTAATGAATGAGCTTCCTAAAATTCCAAGGACTGATGTTCTGTAACCGTTTAATCCGAATATCAATGCACCGATAATTACCAAAAGCAGATATTTTTTATCGTAATACTTTGCAAGCAACAGATTAATCATTATTAGGAATAGCGGATATGCTATTCTCCAGATGTTGGTTGTTGCATTGGACTTTAAAACGCTGTTGAAAAGAGGAATGCCTCCAATCAATACCATATTCAGCGCCTGCAATATTAATGCGATTATTACAAGAATGACAAGCAGCTTTTCCGAGAGAAAATCAAGATTTTTGGTTTCTTCCACATTGACTTTGTATTTGACGATAACTGCTCCGGCTATAAATATTGCACATGAAAAAATAATGGTTAATATTACATTCAGATTCAACGGATCTTCAAACCTGTAGTTGAATGATCCAACATAGCCCATTGCTAAAAATACGAGTATTGCAATTACTACCAGTAAAGGCTGAAAGAAATCAATTTTTTCAAGTTTCATGATTATCCTTCAAGTTCCTTGGCGGATATGGTCAGGTTTCCTCCAAAGTCAGGCATTGCAGCCACATGTGTGTGAACATAGCTTGCAAGTGTGTTTCTGCATATGAATCCATCCTGGTTGTTGTATGAGCCTTTTCCTCTTAGGATATCGAATGCCAGTTTGTGGTCGATGTTTGTGGAATCAACCAGTACCTTTGAATAATGGAACTCATGGCCATGGAATTTTTCACCTTTTTTGGATATGATGTTGTCCTCTTTGACTTCGGCAATGGTGTACTTCAGTGCCTGCACCCTATCTGTTAGAATTGCCTTGTAAGGATATACATTTACAACTTTATCTTCGTGGATGGAATTCATAAGATACATTAAACCACCACATTCGGCAAAAATAGGCCTATCTTCCAGGTGGAAAGTATGGATTTCTTGAAGCATTCTTTCATTTGCACTAAGCTCTTTTGAAAAGAGTTCGGGATATCCTCCTCCAATATACAATCCGTCTACATCGGGCAACCCTTCATCGTTTAATGGTGAAAAATATTCTATTTTAGCATTGTTTGCTTCCAATGATTCAATATTTTCCTTATAATAAAAATTGAACACTTCATCATATGCCACTCCGATTTTAACTTTCTGCTTATTTAGTTTATTCCAGATGGGAACGATATTTGATGTAATCTTCGGAGCTTCTTTTGCAATTTCCACCAGTCTGTCCAAATCGATTGAATTCTTTATTACTTCAGACCAGATGTCAATAAATTTGAGAGAATTTTCTTTTTCTCGAGCAGGAACAAGGCCTAAATGCCTTTCTTCAATTGATATGGAATCATCACGAATAATCCCTCCGATAACTTCGGTTTTTGTTATTTCTTCAATTGATCTCTTTGTTTTTTCGTAGTGTGCCTTGTTTTTAACCTTGTTCAGGATAACTCCTGCAATATTTATTTCAGGATCCAATGCCTTAAAGCCCAAAACCAAAGCTGCGGCGCTTTTGACCAAACTTCTTGAGTTTATGATTAGGATAACCGGTGCCTTTAGGGATTTTGCTATTGAAGCTGTACTTCCGATATCGTTGACAGAATCGATTCCCTCATAAAGTCCCCGAACACCTTCGATTACAGCAATGTCCTTTCCATCCATAGCTTTCAGATAGGAGTCTCTCACCTGTCCGGATTCCATAAAAAAAGAATCCAAGTTTCTGGATACATTACCGGTAGCTAATGTATGGTAAGACGGGTCTATATAATCAGGTCCAACTTTAAATGGTTGAACATTGTATTTTTCACTTAAAGCTTTCATAATCCCGGTAGATATTGTGGTTTTTCCAACAGCACTACCAGTCCCTGCTAAAATAATTCTCATATTTAGTAATTTGCATCTTCTTTTTATAAACAATTATTGTATAAATCATTTTATATAATATTAAAAATAAAATTTAAACCATAATATATGGTGATTAAATGAGAATTTTACTAATCCATTCTGATTATTTAAATTACAATGTAAAGAATAAAACACCTGTTGCCGAAGAAATCGACGAGGCTAAAATGCAAGGTGCATTCGACGATTCTTTAGTGGTATTTACAAGTGTTGAAAAAGATGATGAAAATAATCCGGAAGGCATCGTCAAAAATTTAGTCAGCGAAGTTATAAAAACCAATGAACAAGTTAATGCGGAAAATATTGTTTTATATCCATATGCTCACTTATCTTCTTCATTAGGTTCTCCAAAAGTTGCTATTCAAATTTTAAAGGATACTGAAGAAGCTTTGCTCGCTGAAAATTTAAATGTTAAAAGAGTACCTTTCGGATGGTATAAGGCCTTTGAGATTTCCTGTAAAGGCCACCCATTGAGCGAACTTTCAAGAACTATCACTGCCGATGTTGAAGATGAAAAAGTTGAAAGAAAACCTTCCAAGTGGCAAATTCTTGAAGGAGACAAAATTACTCAAATTGAAGACTTTAACTTTGAAAACAGGGCTTTCAAACAGCTTGTTGATTATGAGCTCGGACAAGGCGCATCCGATGAAGGAGAACCTCCTCACGTAAAACTGATGAGGGAAAAGGAAATCTGCGATTATGAACCAGCATCCGATGTCGGAAACCTCAGATGGTATCCTAAAGGAAAATTAATCAGGGATTTGCTTTCAGATTATGTTTATGATTTGACTGTAGATCGTGGAGCAATGCCTGTTGAAACCCCAATTTTCTATGACCTGGACAATCAAGCTATTTACGAACATGCCTACAAATTCGGTGAAAGACAGTACAGAACCGACACCAAAAAGAATTTGATGCTTAGATTTGCGGCTTGTTTCGGTGCATTCAGATTAATGTCCGATTCATATTTGACATGGAAAAATTTCCCTGCCAAAATTTTCGAATTAACCAGATACAGTTTCCGTTTTGAGAAAAAAGGTGAAGTTGTTGGTCTTAAAAGATTAAGAGCATTCACTATGCCTGATTGTCATTCATTCTGTTGTGATGTACCTTCATCTTTAGAAGAATTTTCTCAACAAACTGATATGTGTATGCAAACAGGTAAGGATTTGGACCTTGACTTTGAAGTAATTTTCAGAGCAACCCAAGACTTCTTTGAAGAAAATGAGGAATGGATGTATGAAATTGCAAGTAAATTCAATAAACCAATTCTTTTAGAAATCCTGCCTGAAAGACACCACTACTGGGTATGTAAAATCGATTTGGCAAACATTGACGCATTAGGCCGTCCGATTGAAAACCCAACCGTACAGATAGATGTTGAAAGTGGTAAAAGATTCGACATTACCTATTTGGGTGAAGACGGCAAACAGCATAATCCTACAATCCTGCACACTTCACCAACCGGAAGTATTGAAAGGGTTTTATGTGCAATGCTTGAAAAAACCGCAATTGAAATTAATGAAAGATCTCCAATGTTGCCAACATGGTTAAGCCCAATTCAAGCAAGAATCTTGACTATTGGAGAAGCCCATAAAGAATTTGCAGATGAACTCTATGCAAAAATCAATGCTTCAAACATTCGTGTAGACGTTGACGACAGGGATGAAAGCGTTGGTAAAAAAATCAGAAACGCATCTAAAGAATGGATTCCGTACATATTCGTTGTTGGTGATAAAGAAATGGAAACCGGCAAGTTCCAAGTGACCGTACGTGAAACCGGACAAAAAGTTGACATGACAGTCGACGAATTGATAGATGAAATAAATGCCAAATGTGAAGGAAAACCTTTCAGAAAATTGCCTTTGCCTAAGGACATTTCAAGAAGGATTAACTTCCAATAATTATATTTACAAATAAAAACATATTATAAAATGTTATTATATAACGGAGGAAATTTAATGGACCCAATGTACAGAATAGGAGAAGCTCTTATTGGAGATGGACCTGAATTGGCTCACGTTGATTTATTAATCGGTGATAAATTCGGACCTGTTGGTCAAGCTTTTGCTAATGGATTATCCAATTTATCTGTTGGACACACTCCATTGACAAGTGTAATCAGACCAAACTTAATGACTAAACCAGCTACTTTAATTATTCCTAAAGTAACTGTTGGAGATTTGGAAGATGCAAGTAAAATCTTTGGACCTGCACAAACCGCTGTTGCAAGAGCAGTAGCTGATGCAGTTGAAGACGGTTACATTCCAAAAGATATTGTAGAAGATATCGTTATTAACGTAAGCGTATTTATTGATCCTTCTGCAAAAGATTTCAGAAAAATATATCAATATAACTACGGCGCAACCAAGTTAGCTATCAGAAGAGCTATGGAAAACTATCCATCCATCGACAAAGTGCTTGCAGAAAAAGACCGTGGAACTCACCCAATCATGGGATTCAAAGTCAAAAAACTTTGGTCACCACCATACTTGCAAGTTGCACTTGACCTTGATAATGAAGCTGCAATGGAAAGAATCATCAGCGATTTGCCTGACAATGACAGAATTTTACTTGAAGCAGGTACTCCGCTCGTTAAAAAATTCGGTGTCGGAATCATCGGTAAAATCAGAGCATTACGTCCTGATGCATTCATTATTGCTGACTTGAAAACCTTGGATGTTGGTCGTGTAGAAGTTAAAATGGCAGCAGATGAAACTGCAGATGCAGTTGCAATCTCCGGTCTAGGTACTGTAGAATCTATCGCTAAAGCTATTCACGAAACCCAAAAACAAGGTATTTACTCTATCCTCGATATGATGAATGTAGCTGAATTCGAGAAAAAATTAGCCAAACTTCCTAAAGACTTAAAACCAGATATTGTTTTATTACACAGAAATGTGGATATGGAAACCTACAGGGCAGAACATGGTGAAGACACTAGCGACATGACCGAATGGGGTAATATTAAAGATATTAAAGCTGCACTTGGTCCTAAAGGTCTCATTGCTGTTGCTGGAGGAATCAAACCTAATAATGTTGAAGAAGCAATCGGTAAAGGTGCAAACATCATTATTGCAGGAAGATACATAATCGGTTCAAGAGATGTAAGAAGAGCTGCACAAGACTTCTTAGAACACTTTGACCCAGATCCAGACAACATGAGACTTGCTATGGATGAAGATGAAAATATTGAAGTGAAAGACGACTAGTAAATTAGATTAATTCTAATTTACCTACTATTTTTTTTTAAAAGGAGTTTTTATTATGGGATTTTGTAATTCATGTGGAAGACCAATCGTAAGGGAAGATTACGGTACTAACAAGGATGGTAGTCCAAACGATGAATTTTGTATAGACTGTTATCAGAATGGTGAATATACGGAGCCAGATATTACTCTTAATGAAATGATTGTAAGAAAAACCAAAGAAATGATGGAAAAAAATCCTAGATTGGCGGAAACACAGGCAACAGGTATTACTGCGATGTTCATTCCTGGCTTGAAAAGATGGAACCCTGAGTTTCAGGATGATTACAAGACTCTTTAATTGCCACCATTTAAAATAAATTCTTTAACTTTATTGGCGATGTATTCATCGTGGCTTCTATTTGTTTTTATGTTATAGATTTCTTCTTGTAAATCATTATATTTATCAACTAAATCATTATATTCAAGACGTAGGGAATCGTAATCTTTTTCTAAATCTTCATTAAGCTCATAAATCTCTGCGTAACTGGTTTTTGTACTGAGATTTTCATGCTTTAGCTGATCATATTTGGAAGTGATCTTATCATAGCTGCTCTTGATGTTTTGATGCTCTTCTTTTAAGTTGGAACATTTGCTTTTCAGGTTTTTGTTTTCTTCTTTAATGCTTGAATACTTGGTTTTGAGATTCTCATTTTCGGTTTTCATATTGACGAATTTGGTTTTGAGATTTTCATTTTCTATAATTAATTTTGAATGTTTGTCTCTGATGTTTTCATTCTCTTTTTTCAAATTGTCAATATTGTTTTCGTTTAAGGTATTGTATTTGTTTTCAATTTCAGTTATGGCATCATTTTTTGCAGCAATTTCAGCTTTTAACTCTTCAATTTCTTTTTTATATTCTAAAGTAGATGGATTAACGTTATTTTCAAGTTGATCTCTCAATTCTTTCACTTCCTGTACATACAAATAATTAGCTATTTTTAAAGATTCACTTTCTTCCTCTCTACTTTTAAAGGTTTCAATTTCGCTTTGGGGTATGATTAATACTTCTTCCTGGTTATTGTAAATGTCTTCATTTTTAGGAACGGTGATTTGAATTTGTTCTGTTGTGTATTTCTTTCTCTCACCGTTTTTCAAAGTTCTATGATATTCCCTTGAATATTTTTTTACAATACCTTTTCCTACTTTCATATTATACCCTTTACCTATTATAAATATATATTGTGTTTGTGAGTATAAATATTTTTATTAATTGGCTTTTTTTATGGGGTTTAACTTTTTTTCAATAGTAATACTTTTTTTCGATATTTGTGAAATAAGTAATACTTTAAATATATTTATTAATATTAAAAGTAATAATTAAAAATAGTTTTTATATTAACAGTGGGTAATATTATGTTTTGTTTAAAAAATAAAAAGTATTTTTGCGTATTAATTTTATTAATAACGATTTTTATCATTCCTTATTCATTTGCATTGGATAATTCCACTTCAGATGATTTGCCTATTTCAAGTGATGATAATGCATTATTAAATGATAATATTGAAGAATCGGTTGGCAACGATAATCTGATGAGTGTAGATTCATCCAAATCTCAAAATATTACTTTATTTATTGTAAGCGACAATCCAGGGACTAATATTTTGGATAAAGCTAGCAGTGAATTAAGCAGTTCCCAAAATTTAAGTAATATTAATTTGGTTGTTCGCAGCGGTGAACAGATAAAGGAAATGAGTGATTTTGAATTAATAAGTCTTCTTTCTTCCAGCGACGGATTTGTCGGTGAATGGATAAGTAGTGATGTAGATTCAGTTTTAACAAATGTTTTGGGTAAATATCCTGAATTGTCAAATAAGGAATTGTTTCTTATATTGGAACCGCCTTCAGGCAAAATGAACTCCGGTTCCAGTTCAATAGGTTTAATCAGAAACAATACAATAAATTATCAAAAGATTTTCGCATCATTTTCAGACCAGGAATTGATTTCATATTTTGAAAACACAAAAAGAGGCAAATACTATACTGATGTTTATAATTACATTGACAGGAGCGCTACAAAATTTGACCCACTGTTCAATCAGATGGTTCTTTATAAGGATATAAACGATAAAGAAAATCTTAAAAATCAAATATTATACGCATTAAACTTTTTAGGCACATCTTTTGAAGTCAATGCACCGACATTTACAGGAGTAAAACAGTATGGAATTTATAGGGACAGATGGTATTCCCTTGAAGAGTATATTGCAGAATTTTTCAATCCGAATAATTCCAGAACTGTCGGAATATTGGAAAGTACAATGTATGTTGAATCTCAGCAATTGCATCCATGCTACAACATTATCGAATCATTGGAATCAAGAGGATATAATGTAATCCCTATCTTTGCTGCAGGGGGGTCTGCTGAACAATTGAAAGTGATGATTGAATCCTGGACCAGTGCAAAGACTGACTATTCCGGATTTTTAAGAAATTCATCCAATTATGATATTTATGTGGATGCAATAGTGTCCATGGTTGCTTATGGTGTTGGGGGTCAGAATTTTTCCAATGCTACAAACTTCTTTGAACAGGTGGGCGTGCCTGTATTCAGGGCAGTACACTCTGATTATGTTTCCAATGAGATGTGGGAATTGGGATCTACCGGTCTTACAACAGAAAAAAGTGACAAATGGTGGCACATTACCATTGCCGAAACTCAGGGAATAATTGATGCAACATTTGTTGGCGGTCAATCAAAGTACATTTCCAGCAGGACAGGAGCTCAGATTACTACCTACATACCTCACGCCAGAAACATTGATTTGCTGGCTGACAGAATAGATTCCTGGGTTGATTTAAAATACACTTCAAATATCGATAAGCTAATCTCAATAATCTATTACAATTATCCTCCTGGAAAACAGAATATCGGTTCAAGTTACCTGGATACAATAACCAGTATTTACAACATGCTGATAACTTTAAAAAATGCCGGATATGATGTTGGCGAGTTGCCAGCTAATGTTTCTGAACTTGAAGATTTAATGCTTAAGTGCGGTATTAATGTAGCTACCTGGGCACCGGGAGAGCTTGAAAAATTGGCTAACCAGTCAGGCGTTACATTACTGCCGGTTAAAGAATATACCAAATGGTTCAATTCATTGGATGAAATTGTTAAAATACAGGTCACTGAAGGGCCTGTTGCTTACATAGGCGAGCTTTCAAGACGTTCAGTTGAGCTAAACTACACAGTAACAATCGCAGATACAATTGATGATTGGTACAATCAGGTTGTTGCCCTGCTTCCAGAGGAAAATGCCGATAAGTCTAAAAGCGTTTTAAACAATATCGTATCAAGCTTAAAAAATTATACAAAGACTCAGGATGCAAAATATTATAAGCTGTTCTTAAGGTACTTTGAAGAATTCAAAAAGTTAAATATTTCCGGATTAAACGGTTGGGGTAATGCTCCGGGCAATGTAATGGTTGTTAATAGAAACGGAGTTGATTATTTTGTCATACCTGGCTTAACTTATGGAAATGTATTTATCGCCCCTGAACCTCAAAGGGGATGGGAATCTGACATTGAAAACTTATATCACTGTACTGCAGTAGCTCCAACCCATCAGTATCTGGCGGCTTACTACTATATGCAGACCAAATACCACAATGCAATGATTTTCGTCGGAAGGCACGCTACACATGAATGGCTTCCTGGAAAGGAAATTTTACTATCATCCACTGATTACGGATCAGTTGTGGTAGGTGATGTCCCGCAACTGTACTTCTATATTGCAGATGGTTTGGCTGAAGCTATTCAGGCAAAAAGAAGAGGTTTTGCAGTTATCATTTCACATTTGACTTCTCCAATGTCTTACACCCATTTATATGGTAACTTGACCGTTGCGGCTAGTCTGGTTAAGGAATATTCTGCTAATCCAAATGTTCGTACTGCTAGTGAATTGCGCAATCTAATTATAAAAAATGATTACTACACTAATTTGGGCCTTTCAAAAGGAGAAGTAATGAATATCTCTGATACCTTACTTGTTGAGAAGGTAAATAAGTTTTTAGTGGAGATGCAGTCTACCTTGTATCCATTGGGGCTTCATGCATTGGGTCAGTCCTGGAGTGAACAGGACTTGGCAAGCACAGTTTCAGCAATGTTGTCTTATGATTATGTTCTTGATAATAATCAGGGTGTTTTAAATTTATTCAGTGAACTTTCAAGCTACTATTATTCAAAAGGATATAGCCAGCTATCCGCATTTGAAAGGGAATTTATTTTAAACAAATCCTATGATATTGTAAAGGCACTGATTTACTGGGATGTAGACACGGTCAATAGCCTGTTAATAAGTCAAAATCAAAAATTCAACAATCCTACATTTTTTGCCTGCCTTGAATTGGCTAAAAAGTATATAGGCCTTATCAATTTCAGTGTTTCAAACGAATTGGATGCAATGCTCGACGGATTAAACGGCAGATATGTTCCAGTTGGTGAAGGTGGAGAACTTGTAATAAAACCTGCAATTCTTCCGACAGGTAAAAACATGTTCCAGGACCAATCATCTGAGCTTCCGACAATGGATGCATGGGAATATGCGAAAAATTTGGCTTTATTAACACTTGCTGATTTAAATGACACAACAGAGAAGATTATCATGGGTATCTGGTGTGTAGAAACCGCAAGAGATGACGGAGCGTTGGTTTCAACCGTTCTTTACTTGTTGGGTATGAAACCTGTCTGGACAGATTCATCAAGTGCGGGTTATGACGATGAAGGAAATCCGACAGGTAAAAAAGTGGGTGCAATGCCTGAAGTTATTAAACTGGATGATTTGACCCGTCCTGCCGGTTGGGCCAAAAAAAGAATTGACGTGACTGTAATAACTAGTGGTTTATTCAGGGATTTATACTCATCTCAATCAATTCTTATGGATAATGCTTACCGTGTTGCGCTTGCAAGGTCCTATCTGACATTGATTAATAATAATGCATTAATGAACTCTAAAAATGGTAATCAATTGCGCGAGGCTCTTGAAGGTGTAATGCAAAGTATCAGCTATTATGGTATTTATAATGAGCCATTGGATTCCAATTATGTGGCACAGCACTGGATTGAAGATACTTTATTCTATTTAAGTCAGGGCTATAATGCAACTTATGCAGGCGAATGTGCAATAACAAGAATATTTGCACCTCCAAATGGTGATTATGGTGCCGGAATATCAAAATTAGTATCAATGTCATGGACATGGAACGATACTAGTGAACTTGCAGACTTTTACCTTGGAAGAATGGGTAACATGTATTCAAAAAATTATTGGGGAGATACAAACCCATTGGTATTCCTGAGGGCTCTGTCAAACTCAGACACAATTGTGGCCAGTCGTAATACCAACCAATACGGTGTACTCGACAACGACGACTTCTTTGATTATTGGGGAGGTTTGTCAATGACTGTAGAAAATATTTCCGGAAAAGCTCCTAAATTCAATGTATTGATGTATTCAGATAAAAACAATGCATACATTTCATCTTTGGAGGAAGTAATGTATAAGGAAATCGCCGCAAGATATGATAATCCTGACTGGATTAAAGGAATGATGAAAGAGGGTTACAGCGGTGCTCGTTACATGTCAAATAAGTTTGTAAGTAATTTGCATGGATGGCAGGTAACAAGACCATCAGCCGTATCAAATGACTTGTGGAATAGAATTTACAATACTTATTACAATGATAAATACAATATTGGAGTTAAAGATTGGCTAATGAGTGGAAACAATGCATATTCACTTATTTCCATGAGTGGAACAATGCTTACAACAATCCATGATGGTTATTGGAAGGCAGATAAGGCTACAATTAGCGATATAGCTAATACATGGGCTCAAGCAACTGTTCAAAATGGTGTGGCCTGTTGTGATTGCAGTTGCGGTAATATTGCAATGATGCAATGGGCTGTCCAATATGTCAATCCGGATATTTTAGCACAACTGCTTCCTAAATTATATGAAGCAACCAAAAATCCGGTATTTAAGAATAATACTCAATCAACTCAGCCGCCTGAAACTGATATAAAAGATAATCCGAAGGAAGCTTCAACTCAAAATCCTGTAAAGGGATCAACTTCATCTTCTACTATTAAAACAAATTCCAGCTCCACAACCACTCAAACTACTGCTCAAAGCGGAAGCAATGCTCAGGGTGATGCCTTTTCAAATGTTGGTGCTGGAAGTGAATCAGTTCAGGCTGGAAGTTCATCTGCAGAGGGAGCAGATGTCAAGAAAGCAGTTGAAATAAATCCAATATCCTCTCAATCAGCAAGTGAAGTAGGATTGTCAATAGTAGCTGTATTGGCTATTTTATGCTTGATTATGGTTGTGGCTGTTGGATACTTTAGAAATAATGATAATAAAGATAAAGTTCAAGATTTAGATAAGCTATTTAATGAAAGATAGTAGGTGTTTTAATGGATGCAATTAATATTTTATGGCAACTTGGGATATTGTCAGCGGTTTTAATTTTTGGAGTCAAATTGGGCCTTGCTACAGGCCTTGCGAACATGTCAAAAAAGTATTTGGCATTGGTGTCAATAGGATATGGTGGGGGAGTTTTAGTACTCACAGAAATTTCTTCATTCTTCACAGATCAAATCACTGATTTGATTTATACTTATAACTTTGAATTTTTCCTGATTATGGCGATAATCATGATTTTAGCGGGAATATTTACAATAAGGGAGTATAAGGTATTTGAAAAAAATACCACTGCAGCCACTTGTATGGCGGTCGTTGCTCCATGTCCTTGTTGTTTTGGTTCTATTATTGTGAGTATAATGCTTGTAGCGCCTACTGTAGGTTTAGGGTTGATGAATTTAAGTGTAATCGTAGCTTTGGCGTTAGTTTTAACAATTGTTGTAACTTATTACGCATCAAATTACCTCGTAAAATTCATTAATAAGCCTTATCCAATAGTATTGGGCAATTTCATGTTCTTTTTGGGAATTTACTTCCTATTGTCTGCATTGTTCTTGCCGAATATTACTGCAATGATTCAAAATCCAATGGAAGCAATATCAATATCATCTCCATATTCTCTGATTGGAGCTTTAGTATTGGTGCTTGTTATAGTGGCTATCGGCGGAATAATCTCTAGGAGAAACAGTAATTTTAATTAGGTGATTTAATGGTAACTACAATTCCTGGAAGTGAAATATTAACATCAACATTGAATATGATTTCACAAAGTCTGCAGATTCCTGTAATCATATTTCTGGTGGTTTTTGCAGTCTTTGCAGTACTTGCAATCGGAGGATTGATTTCTGAGTATACTTCAAGAAAGAAAATCACTCCCGAGCTGATTGAAGAATTGATTTATTCAATATCAAATGCAACTTCTTTGGATGAAATAAAAAACGTTATTAAAAACGCTAAAATTTATGAATCTCAAAAAGTTGTTTTAATTAAGATTTTACGTGCAAATTCCCTAACTCCAGAGTCAAGACATGCACTTGCTAAGAAACTGGTTGAATTTGAAGAAAATAAATTTGCAAAGTCAATCGAAAGAACCGATGTTGTCACGCGTATAGGACCTACATTGGGTTTGATGGGTACATTAATTCCTATGGGTCCGGGTCTTGCTGCATTGGGAGCTGGTGATGTAAATACGTTGGCTAATGCTATTATTGTTGCTTTTGATACAACTGTTGTAGGTATTGGTGCTGGAGCTGTAGCTTATTTTGTATCTAAAGTAAGGCGCAGATGGTATGAAGAGTACTTGTCCAATTTGGATGCGCTTGCAGATGCATTGCTTGATAAGTTAAATCAATAAGAGGTTTTGGTGATGGTTCGAGATAAATCTAAAAAACGATTTTCAGAAGGTGAAGAGGACCCGATGGCTGGAACTTCGAATCTTGTAGATGCAATGCTTGTTATTGCAGTTGGCTTATTGATTTTCGTTGTTATAAGTTGGAATATGCAGAGTGTGGTTTTCCAGGATAATCAAAATCCGCAGAAAGCTATTGAGCAGTCTTCACCTGATGTAACGGAAGTCAGTGAAGGACAGACATTGAATGAAACTCCGGAATCTTCAAACAGTTCTGGTCAGGGTTATATGGAAATGGGTAAAGTCTATAAAGATCCTTCAACGGGCAAGTTGATTATGGTGGAAGGTTAATAAGTAATACTTTTTACTTTTGGATTTGCTCCATTAGTATTACTTTTTTCCTCTTTTTTTTAAATAATTATTACTTTTTTTTAAAAAAACTTTACTTTAATATATAGTTTTCTCTTTTTTAGAGCAAATAAAAAGTTTTATAAGAGTATTACTTTATAATAATATAATAGTATTTTTAGTAATATAATTTATATTATTTTTATTATTACTGAATACTCAAGAGAAATGTAATTGAGTGAGATTATGAAAAGTAAGAGTTTAATATTTTCAATATTTTTGGTTTTCATAATTGTTATTAGTGTCAGCGCCATATCCGCTCAGGATGTGGACGATGCTATCTCTACAACTGACGATGAAACAGTAATTGGGGATTCTGAACAAGTTTCAGGTACTGTTTCAGGAGATGTGGATGTTACAACTGAAAATCCATGGACTACAAGTGGAGAATTAAGTTATGATATTCCTGCCGATGCTAAGACAATTAAAAGTGCTGATGTTTATGTGAATGTTTATAGTGGTAGTGCAAAAAATACTCATGGTGCAAATGCAAATGTAAGTATTTCAACCGCTAATGGAAATGAAAGTTACTCTGAATCTTTATGGACTGAAGACGGTTCAGCTGACGGTACTGTTTACAAAGTAAATAATCATACTACCAAATGCTATTCCGATTTCATGGTTCATTATGATGTAACCAGTTTAGTTCAAGGATTAAATGGAAGTAATTTAAAGATTAAAGTCGATACATTTAAGATGGAAAATAAGTCATTTGACGGTAGGATAAAACTAATCGGATTAGTTTTAGCTTATGATGATGGAGATGATGATGTAATCAATTATTTAATTGATGATAATCAAATTTGGACTAATTCCAATATAACTATTCCTTTTAACACTTTATCATTTAATAATGTGTTTGAATCAAATCTGATTAATATTGCTCTTTCATCAGTTGATGGAACTTATAAATTCAATAATGAATTTTTAACAGATTCCAAACATAAATCCGGTAATTATTATCAATATAATGAATGGAATGTAACTAATTATTTCAAAAACGGTCAAAACAATGAATTGAATGTAATTCCTGGTCAAGGTTCCTACGGATCTTCTTATAAAAGTGTTCTTTCAGTATTGACCGGAAAATCTGTTATAAATTCAGCTGCTATTTCCACTTTCAAAGTCGCTGATAATTCTAAAGATGTTGTTTATCCTGGCTTTGGTAATAAATTGACAGTTACTATCACTGCTAATAAGGCTGGTAAATATGTCATTAATTTATTGGCTAATGGTACTGTTGTAAATTCTACTGAAGCTGATTTGGCTGATGGAGAAAACACCTTGACTTTGGTTGATCCAACTATCAGGCCTATGACTGACCATATGAAATATGATGGCTCCGGAAATTATGATACTGTAAATTACCAAGCTCAAGTCTTGTTTAAAGGATTCGTATTGAATGAAACTTCTTATGATGCTACTGTATTGTATAACGGTTACCTTGGTAAGGATACTTATAATGATACAAGTTTAGAGTCTTTCTATACTGCTACTGTTACTGGTGATATTGTTATTTTAACCAATGGTTCCTATGCTACTGGTACTACCAAATATGCTTTGACCAGTTTCCCTGTTGTATTGTCTGAAAATGATGCATTGGCTAAAGCGTTTATTTATGTGACTTACACTTACGGTGGAACTAATGATAATATTAACATG